>NZ_DAHVNP010000034.1 GCF_027319265.1 Ferrimicrobium sp.
CCGAGGATCAAAGAGAGCGAACGCAGCCATCGTCGAGGGGGTAGGAGAACTGACCGAGATCATCGGTCTCGTCGCTGCCTGTGAGTGTCTTGGGATCGCGCGTTCAAGCTATTACTACCTGGTCGATCCCCCGGTCAGGGAGCCAAAGCCGAGAAAGCCGAGTCCCAGAAGATTAAGCGATGCCGAGCGAGAACACATCCTCGCGGTCTGTCATTCGGAGCGCTTCTGTGATGTATCGGTTCGTGAGATCTATGCCACCCTCCTCGATGAGGGGATCTATCTGGCCTCGGTGGCGAGCATCTACCGGATCCTGGCAGAGGCTGGTGAAACACGAGAGAGGAGACGCCAAGCAACCCATCCCGCCAGGGTCAAGCCAGAGCTCTTAGCCACGGGACCAGGGCAAGTATGGTCGTGGGACATAAGCAAGCTCAAAGGTCCTACCAAGGGGATCTACTACCAGCTCTACGTGATCTTAGACATCTACTCGAGATCGATCGTAGGCTGGAGAATCGAGGATCATGAGAGTAGCGAGCTAGCCAAAGAGCTCATGGGTGAGGCGATCACAAAGGAGGGAGTCGATCCGAACCGCTTGACGATCCATGCCGATAACGGAGCCTCGATGGCCTCTCATAGTGTGGCAGAGTTCCTCGCCAACCTTGGGGTACAAAAGAGTCACTCTCGTCCCCATACCTCTAACGATAACCCCTTCTCCGAGGCCCAGTTCAAGACCCTTAAGTACCGGGGAGACTTCCCGGAACGCTTTGGGAGCCTCGAGGAGGCGAGGAGCTTCTTCCAACGATTCTTCACCTGGTACCAGTACGAACATCACCACGTGGGCCTTGGACTCATGACGCCCGCTGATGTTCACGAAGGCTACGCGGAGGTGATCACCGAACGAAGGGCCGAGGTGTTACGCAACGCCTCTGAAACCCACCCCGAGCGCTTTGTGAGAAAGATCCCAACCCCGCCCACCCTCAACAACAAGGTCTGGATCAACCGACCAAGTGAAGAGGAGATGAAAGAGGGTCCTTAGGCGGACGGGAGTTAACGTTTTGACTACTAAACTCATGAGTAGCTCGTACATTTTTTGTAGAGACATTCCGACGTGGTCCGGCACCACGTCGTCGTCGCGGTCAACAGTTACTGTGCCAAGCCTTTGATTAGAGACGCGGATCCACCTCTTCGCTCTCTAACGCGAGAACTCCGAATGCACACTCATGGATTCGATAGAGGGGTTCACCGGCGACAAAACGCTCTAGACCTTCAATGCCGAGTGAAAACTCGTGCAAAGCGAGCGATCGCTTCCTTCCAAGGGACCGGGTACGCAAACGAGCAAGGTGTTGGGGCTCGGTGTATTCTGGTCCATAGACCAGCCGGAGATACTCAGGTCCCCTCACCTTCAGTGCAGGTTGCGTAAGGCCCCTTTTGCCAAAGTGCACCACCTGGGCAGGTTTTACCACCATCCCTTCGCCTCCGTCGCTGGTCAGTTCCTCCCACCACGCATAGCCTCGCTCTTGAGACCCACTGTCTCCCAAGCTCACAAAAGTCGCCTGGGTAGACCGAAACGTCATTGGGTCAGTCTCAGCGAGTCGCGTGATGAGATTCAGATGCCATGCGTGGTCCTTCAAGGCGTGTACGGAACCTTCTCCTGCCAAAATCTGGAAAGGTGCGAGTTGTAGATCATCAAGAGACCTCACCGGCCAGCTGTAATGCTGGTAGACCTTCGCGAAATTCTCAACATGGCCGATGCGTCGATTGAGCTGCTCAATAGCATGCGCCACATCCATGCCCCGCGCGGCCACAGCCTCGAGCACCTCCTTCTCCCTGCCAAGAGATCGAGCCGCCGCAGCGCCAACTACCGCATACTGGCGCCTCATGAGGTCCTCGGTCTTGAAGGACCAAGGCAGAATCTCGCAGTCGAGAATCAGCCACTCGGTCGCCAACTGATCCCACAGTCCCGCAGCCTCAATTCCCGCACGCACCCTGGCGAGGAACCTGTCGCCGAGTTCTTGTTTCCCAAAGAACGGGCGCCCCGTTCTAGTGTAAACCATACCGATGCTGGAGGTCTCAAAACCAAACCGACGACTTCCTGCATCCGCATCACGGAAGACCACAACCACGGCACGGGATCCCATATGCTTTTCTTCACAGACAACCTCAGCCACCCCTGCTTTTGCGTAGTAGGCAAAAGCCTCCTCGGGAGATTCAAGCAGATCGCTTTGCGCTGACGTCGCTGTCGGTGACATCGTTGCGGGCAGATAGACGAGCCACCGTGGATCCGCGGCAAACCTGCTCATCACCTCGAGGGCAGCCAAGGAATTCTCTTCCCTGATGGTCACGGTATGCCGCAAGCGCGTTTCAATAATATGTTTGCCCAACACATCACCGACGTCAAGAACTCCTGGTTCGCGGCCGAGACCTCCTTGTGGATCAACGACTAGTGGTTTGACCGGCTCGTAATATACCTCGCGCGCAGGCACGGACACGATCTCGCGTTCGGGATACCGCAGTGCCGTCAGCCGACCACCAAATACACAGCCCGTGTCAATGCAGAGCGTTCGGTTAACCCAAACTGGCTCCTTAACAGGAGTGTGCCCATAGATCACGCTGGCACTTCCGCGGTAGTCCTCGGCCCAGGGGTAGCGCACTGGCAAGCCATACTCATCCGACTCGCCTGATGTATCACCATAAAGTGCGAACGCTCTTACCGCTGCCGATGTTCTTCCGTGCATACTGGCAGGCAATCCCGCATGCGCCACAACCAAGGCGCCACCATCAAAGACATAGTGACTAATCAAACGATCAAGAAACTCGGCGACCTCTTCAGAGAAGGACGATGACTCCGCCCGCAACTGTTCTAAGCTCTCCCCGAGCCCATGGCGCACCTCGACCTTCTTACCCTGCAGAGCCCGCAACAATTTCACCTCATGGTTGCCGGATACGCATAATGCGCTGCCATGGCGCACCATCTGCATTGCGAGGCGAAGAACCTCAGGAGTTCCAGGTCCGCGATCTACCAGGTCTCCAAGGAAGACGACCCTCCGCCCCTCTGGATGGGAGTAGGCATCTTCGCCAGCAGCCCGGCAATACCCAAGTACCTCAAGAAGTTCTACGAGCTCATCAATACATCCGTGGACATCTCCGATGATATCAAAGGGGCCATGGTCGTTCCGACGGTCATTCCACACAGGCTCGCGCTCGACAATCACCTGCGCCACCTCTCGCTCGCCCGTGAGATGATAGACCCGGTGAAAACCCTCTCGTCTCAACCTTCTGAGGGATCTTTGCAACTGCGAGCTCTGATTGCGTAGGACGTGTGGTCCGAACTGCCGATCCATACGGGCGCCATTACGCGCTACGCAGAGATCAATGGGCATATCTAATACGATCGCTACGGCCAAAACGTGATGCCGCCTCGCCAAGTCGATCAACGACTTTCGCGCCTCGACTTGAACGTTGGTAGCATCAACCACTGTCAGCTTTCCAAGCTCCAACCGTTGTTCCACGATGTAGTCGAGGACATCAAAGGCGGCCTTGGTTGCAGACTGATCGTTTTCGTCATCAGAGACAAGAGCACGGCAGAAATCAGAGGAAACCACCTCGGTGCGCAAGAAGTGTTGCGCAGCAAATGTCGACTTCCCTGACCCAGAGACACCCACCAGAACGACCAAACACAGATCAGGCAACCTCAGCGTGCTCATCGGGAGAAGACCGCCATCTGGCTAGGAGCGCCATGTTCTTCATCCTCATCACCAATCCCACTGATGACAACGGAGTAGCCATATTTGTCGGCGACAGCACGACACCATCGATCAAACTCCTGTCTGTTCCACTCAAATCGATGATCAGGATGCCGAAATTCACCCTCACCGAGCAGTGGAAACAGCGAGTTATAGTCCGAATTTGGCGTCGTAACAACGACGGTTGTCGGACGGGCGAAACCAAAAACATTGCTCTCGAACGCACCCAGCTTCGTCGGATCGAGATGCTCGATCACCTCCACTGCCACCGCCGCATCAAAACCGACGAGTCGACTGTCGCAATAGGTGACCGATCCATGTAGTAGCTCCACACGGCCTCGCTCTCGCGGAGTCATGGTTTCGAGGTGAAGATGCGCCGAGGCCTTCTTCAAGGCCCTGTGCGCCACATCCATGCCCACCACACGCTCGATCCCCTGCTCGCTTAACAGCTCTCCGATCAACCTTCCCTCGCCACAACCGAGATCGACAATTCTTCGTGCACCGTGAGAACGCAGAGCCTCCCTCACCGCCTCTCGCCGACTCGCGCCCAAACCTTGCGTGCTTGCCAGAGGCTCATGACCCTTGTCTACCTCTGTCGAGAGCGGAAACCCAGACTCCTCATCAAAAAGCCGAGAAAGAGCCTGTTCGACGAGGTCATGGTGGTAGCGCAGATAGCGGCGCGCAATGAGGTCGCGCTCTGGATGTGTTGGTAGCCACTCTTGCCCTTGGCGCAGGAGCTTGTCAACCTCCTCTTGTCCCACCCAATAATGCTTCTCATCATCGAGAACAGGAAGAAGTACATAGAGATGCGAGAGAAGATGCTGCAACACGGCCTCTCCTCTCAAGGTCAGGGCAAAGAGCGAACTCTCGCCCCATCCCGGAAACCGCTCATCCAGGGCTACCGGATGAATCTCCACCTCGTACCCAAGTGGTTCAAAGAGTTTTCGTACAAGTTGTTCCCCCTGTGGACACGAGACCACCGGCATCTTCACCTCCAACGAGAGGGGGCGGTTCACCAGTTCTGGTCGCTCCTTGCATCGCCCGCCCATCGCGGTCGAGAATGCCGTGATCAACGCAACCGACAGCAACGATGAGGTCGAATAGGGCCGATCGTTGATGTACTGCGAGAGCGCCAAGTCGGCACCAGACGAGCCTTGACGTGCGCGCACGAGAGCGATCGGGTCGATATCAACTAGCAGCGCCGCAGTACAACGATCATGTTTCGCCTCGGGATAGACGACATGGACCGTTCCGAAGGAGAGTGAAACGGTGTAGTGAGAGTCTGGGTTCTTGTGCAACAGGAAACCCAGATCCGTCGCTGGCGATGTAGTCGTCGTGATCGTGAGTAACATCTTCCTCCCCTTATTCACCTTACCCGAACTTACGATTTATCCCACCAAACAGTCCCAAAACCAGGCGCCAGGTCCACGGGAAGTGGGGATCAAAGGATGCGTTCACGACGTTGGCGCCAATGGGCAGGTTCGATCACCAACAAAGTGCGTGCTTCAAACTGACCCGTGCCCTCCTCGGCCACGCACAGGGTTCGATTTGGAACTGTGGCTCAACTGGCCCAGCAGCACGCGGGCTCGATCATTAGGGAATCTCGCTCAATCCACCCTCAATCCTCAGATGACTGCGCATGCGCTGAACTACGGAGTCGCCAGTGGATAGAGGCAGACGACAGCCGGCGTGGCATGGAGAAATCCGATCAGTCCTTCGAACGCCTTGAGGACGGGCATCAAAGAGATGATCGATTGTTCTAGGAGTTAGGTCACAGAGGCCGAAGAAATAGCCGTTGTGTCACCAAGGTGCGCGGGTCCGCGTCGAGAAACAACATCGGCTGTCGGGTTCTTCGGTGCCATAAGGGTGAGCCCCACCGGCCAGCTCCTTGAGTGATCGGACGCACTATCGCTTCTGCAGACGACTGACAGGCCGAGCCGATCTTGATTGACATCGACAACTTGTTGCCATTTCCGCGTGAGTAGAGACCCATTTATCCTTCATACCAATCTTTGCCACCCTCCGTGAACAGGTCAACTCCATCAGTGAAAGGCAACACTTTTAGGCATAATTTAGCCATCTTTGTCGTTTTCGTCTTCAATCCGGTATTACGATCAACCAAGAACGCGGTTAAACGCAGGTGTTCGAGTTGTGCGAAGTCACCTTCTTCGTCCGTCTCCTGAGGCGATCATGGGGTCTGGAACATCATTGGGAGGCGATCGATGCGACGGCGTATGACCACAATGAACGACAATATTTCGGGCACTTACCACCCGAGACGTCCACTGTTGGATCGCATCAGTCGTCAGTGTGCTCGTCACCCATTCAGGGTAGTGATTGCCTGGCTTCTCATCTTGATCAGTGTCTTTGCAGTACATCGTGCCATCTCGAGCAAGTACCAGAACAACATCAGTCTTCCCGGGAGTCAGCCGTCGATCGGGCTCAAGTTACTCAAAAAGAATCAGCCATCTGCTACCGGCTACACCGGGTTGGTGGTGGTCACCGGAGACCATCTCACCACGTATTCGCACGCATTGGCTGCCAGTGAAACGAATCTACGTCGCCTCCACGACATAGTGGCGGTGGGCAACCCTCTCGCACCCCGATCGCCGGATCTTTCAAGTAACGGAAGGACCGCGCTGATCACCGTAACGACATCCGTCTTCCCCCCTTCGCTAGGGAAGGGTTATGCTCCGTTGCTCTATCAAGCCATGCAGCCAGCGACCCACGCAGGATTGACCGTTGATTACGGTGGCGGTTTTGCCTCCGTCGTCAATCCACCACTTCGTGATGCATCCTCAGAATCGGTCGGTTTTGGCATCGCTATCCTCGTGTTAATTTTCACATTCGGTAGTTTGATCGGGGCAGGATTGCCGTTAGCCGTTGCCCTCTTGAGTGTTGGAGTGGGTGTCTCAATCCTTGGCATTGTCGCTAGCATGATTACCTTCGCGACCGATGCGCCGACCCTCGCCCTCATGATTGGGCTAGGAGTCGGAATCGACTACGCCGTGTTGTTAACCACGCGATTTCGCCAGCGCATCATCGATGGCTATGACCCGGTTGAAGCCGCTGGAAGAACCGCCGCTACAAGTGGACAGGCAGTCATCATCGCCGCTGCGAGCGTCTCAGTTGCGCTTCTGGGTCTCTATGCGTCAGGCCTCACCTTCTTCGGTTTGCTCGGCTTCGCTGCATTCCTCTGCGTACTGACGGGAGCCGCTGGTGCTCTTACCCTGGTGCCCGCTGGATTGGGACTCGCCGGACGCAACATCGACCGCTTTCATGCGGGTCGCATTGCGGCGGAGTCTGGTGCCCACGATGACCTGTGGCATCGCTACACGCGGGCACTACAACGCCGACCCATCATCTTCTTGGCGGTGGGCATCGTCATCCTGGGGGTCCTCACGATTCCGTTCTTCTCGCTGCGCTTTGGTAATGTTGGCGCCGACTCCTATCCCGCCTCTTATAGTTCGCATAGAGCCTACGATCAGGTGACCACCGCCTTTGGCGCTGGCGCGAACGGACCGCTTGTGATCGCCGTCAACTTACACGGCTTTCATGGTCAAACCGGAACCCTGGCCGAACGTCTCGAAACGCAAATCAGTCAGGTTCCTGACGTCGCTTTCGTCACTCCTCCCACGCTCACCCCAAACCACGCCGTCCTCGTGACCTCGGTCGTACCCCAATCCGGGCCCAACAGCCAAGCAACCCAAAACTTGTTCAACACCCTGACCAACACCACCGTCCCCCATATCACCACTAGCTCGGGAGTTCACGGGTTCGTCACTGGCGGAACCGCGCTCCAAATTCAGTTTGACCAGACACTCAGCTCTGACCTGGCCGGCACTATCGCGGTCATCCTGATCACCGCGTTAATCCTGATCGCAGCGGCTTTCCGAAGTGTCGTCCTCGCCATCAAGGCAGTGATCATGAACCTCATCAGCATCGGCGCCTCGTATGGGGTACTCGTAGCCATTTTCCAGTGGGGATGGGGGCGTAGTCTGCTCGGGTTGTCGGCCGCAGTACCTATCGAGGCCTACGTGCCCTTGGTTGTCTTCGCGGTTGTCTTTGGGCTCTCGATGGATTACGAGGTCTTTCTCCTCTCTCGCGTGCGCGAACTCTGGCTCAAGACCGGTGACAACCAAAGAGCAGTTGCCGAGGGTCTATCCTCGACTGGGCGTGTCATTTCTGCCGCAGCACTCATCATGGTGAGCGTCTTTTTCGCCTTTATCGGGTCTCCCGATGTCGTGATCAAGATGTTCTCGGTTGGGTTTGGGGTTTCTGTCTTGATCGATGCAACGGTCGTACGTCTGCTGCTCGTCCCGTCGATCATGACCTTGCTTGGCACCAAGAACTGGTGGATTCCCCACTGGCTTGACCGCATTCTCCCCACCATCAATACCGAAGGGGTAGAGGAACCTCCTGTCACTCCTCCTCCAATCACTCCGCCAGTCGAAGTGATCAGTTGAACCATGGCACGGTCGCGCAGCTAGCCAAAACCCGGCCCGTCACTCCGCCTGTATAACCTCAGCGCCGCAAACACCCGCTGCTTCGGCCATAGTGACGGTGCGGCCGTTACGCGCATGGCTGGCATCGACACGCTTCTCCCTGCGTCCACGCCTCAAACCACAACCCCCTGGCCACATATCGTCACTCATCAAACTCACCGCACCACCCCCAGGTTCGCCACTCCAGTGCGGATACAGAGATACCGGAGATGCATGACTGTATTGGTCCCAGAGTGCGGGGTTACAACAGTTGTCGTAGAGATGTACTATGACGATTAATAATGAACTCGGCTGATTGGGCGCTGTCCAAGGGTAGACATCCTCTGACACCCTAGCCATCAGAGCCCTTGAAGGGAGATCCACTACAGTCATATCAAGGGCGGGGAACGAGGAGTCAGATGAAGGTATACCCGAGAGAACAGAAGGAACGAGTACTGAGAAGGCTCCTGGAACTAGGGGGTGGTGGGGATACTCCCGACGGTGCAATCACCAAGCTTGCCAACGCTGAAGGAATCCCCCTCAACACGCTCTACACCTGGAACGCCTCACTGAAGCGAAC
>NZ_DAHVNP010000035.1 GCF_027319265.1 Ferrimicrobium sp.
AGACCCCAGGAGCGGTATAGGTAGGCACGGTTGTACTCCTCTCATTGGCACACGGTTCTCATTGGCACACGGTTCTCATTGGCACACGGTTCTCATTGGACGGTTCTCAATCTCAGCGAGATCGCTCGGGGTGTCGTTCTAAGGGAATCGGTTAACCGGGGCCCATAGTTCTGATCGCCGTGCATTGGTGTCTCGTAGCTATTGCGTTGTGAAGCTGTTTTGCCTCGTAGTTGTTTTGTCTGGTAGCTGTTTTGTCTCGTAGTTGTTTTGTCTGGTAGTTGTTTTGTCTGGTAGCTGTTTTGCCTCGTTCAGTCTTAGTCCTGTTATCTTGATGCTGTTGTCTTGGTCTCACTGTTCTCCGGGGTACCGCCTGGGCGGTACCGGTCATCTGGTACCTCTACAAAGCGTTACCGTCTCCGGGTAAGGAGACGATACCCACTCTTTGTTCGGCGAGAACTTCGTCAAGAGCCCACTGCACTAAGTGGAAAGCGAGATCCCCCATGCAAGACCCATGCACAAACCCCCGGCCGCTACATGAGTGTAGCCGAGGAATGGGGAGGTGTCAAGTGTCTTAGATCAGGACTCCAGTCGTGCCCGGAAGGGTGATCTCAACAACTCCACCGTATGCACAGAGACAGGTCGATCCGGCGACAAGTGCCGGTTCCCCACCGATTGTGGTGGTGGTCATTGGCAACCAGGGAGCGAGGACGGGAACGCACGGCATCGGCGTAAGAACTCCAAGCTTTGCCGCCGTTGCCGCGGCAACCTCAGGATTCGACAAGGTGTTACACATGTCAAAGGTGGGGATATTCGCTGGTGTCATATTGGCTATCGTGGCAGCTGGTCTGCCCTGGATGACTACCTTTGTCGCCGGGGGGATCTGGAGAACCGCTGGTGCTAGACCAAAGCTGCACATGCAAAGAGCTTCGCTTACCACTGCTGGATTTCCCATTGTCCATCCTCCCCTACCAACTACTACGACTTCGCTCGAGGTTGCAACCAGCGAGCATCTTGCCATTAGAAAATGCAAACAGTGACTCCATCAGGGTCACTGCCCACAGTAGCACAACAAGCTTTCTACCCGACGAATGCGCAACCTCAACGGCTTCGACCGAGCATCAACATCGATTACTCCTCGACATGCGGGCGCTCGATCAGATCAAAGTAGGGGCCAAAGTCCGCTGCGACACAGAGTCGACCTAGCTTTTCAAGCTCTCGTTGTGTCGCTCGAATAACCTCTGCCATGGAGACCTCGGCATCACACTCGCTCGCCTCAAAGCATGCACCAATGCAGATGTTGCGAATTGCACCTCCAGCCAACCGGAACGACTGGGCCATAAAGCCGAGATCGAGATCTGATGCTCTAGGAACCGCCGGAGGAAGATAGTGCTCCCATATCAGCCTTCGTTCCCTGGGGCTTGGGACCGAAAAATCAACCACGACATCGATGCGACGAATAAATGCAGGATCCATGTTGGCGCGTAGGTTCGTTGCCAGAATGGCAAGGCCGTCGAAGGTCTCGATCCGCTGCAGGAGGTAAGCGACTTCGATATTTGCATATCGATCATGCGCATCCCCTCCCTCGGACCGTTTCCCAAAGAGTGCATCAGCTTCATCGAAGAAGAGGACTCCGTTCATCCCAGTTGCTTCGTGAAAAATCGCCTCGAGATTCTTTTCTGTCTCACCAACGTACTTGTCGACGACAGTCGCCAGATTGATGGTAAACAAGTCCAGACCGAGCTCGTTGGCTATCACCTCGGCCGACAAGGTCTTGCCAGTGCCTGACTCACCGAAGAAGAGCACCACCACCCCAGTGCCCCTACCGGAACTCGGCCGAATCCCCCACTTTTGCGCGAGAAGACCCCGGTGACGAACTCGTCGCGCGATCATATGGAGTCGATCCTCAATCGATCGACTCACGATCAGATCATCCCAAGTAGCGACGGGATGTATACGTTGGGCAAGACGTGCCAACCCAGTGCCGCCTTGGAGCCGCGCACCTGCGACCAGATCGCCTGGCTGTACTAAGCGATCCTTTGCTCTCGCAATGTCACTGGCGAAACGCCATGCATCTAACAGCTGCTCTGGCCCCAGGTTGAAGGGATCTAGTGCGTCGACAAACGCCGCCAACAAATCGGTCTCCGCAGGACGAGTGATGAAAGAACCCAGGAGGCGTTCGCGTCCTGAGCGGCCAAGTGGTGGCACTTCGCAGATGTGAGGCAAACGCCTTGACCAATGCGCATCCCACGGCGCCTGCCCGTACACAATGACTGGATGATCCGCATCGACCAGTCGACGCAGCGATCGAGATCCATCAGCAAGCAGACTCTCAATCGGTCCGACAAGAAGTCCAGCCCCCATCAAACGCGCGCCCAAGAGAAGCTGATCCATCTGTTCGTCTAGGTCTTCTCTGGCCGTGATTGTGTCGGTATCGACCACGAGAGTGCCGACTCCTACTCGATCAAACGCGGCTACCCCCAGCACTCGAGCAGTGGATCCAGGCGGGCTCAGGAGATACAGTGGACCAGCACCCCTGCACATGAGGTCGGTCAGCTCGGCTACCTCTTCATCCAGTACCGCAGGGAACAACGCCTTCAAATCTTGTTCCACCTCAAGTTCCGGTCGAAGATCCAGCCCAACGCCTCCAAGAAGGAAGTCCGCCACCTCGTCTTTGACTCTTACTTCGCGATGAAGAAAAGGGTCCTGTTGGGAACCAAGCTGAAGAAGTCCAGAGTTCAAAAGTACGCTCCCAGGCCGCAAATGTTGCCGTAATTCCCCATCACTATCCAAACTCCCGCAGAGCTCAAGCGCGACACCGACACTCACTCGACGGCGAGTGACATCGTCATTCAAGAATGCATAGAGGCGCTCAAACCTGCGGTCAAGGTCAGGCGCTGCTGCTACGACAAGCAAAAAAGCGTCAATCATGTCTAGTCCAAAGCGCTTCACCAACGAGTCAAGTGGGCTCAGACCTCGATATCGAGTCCTTGCAAGAACATCCAGCCTCTCACTACCGGGCAGAGTGGCCAACTCAGGTCCAATCCACTCAAGTTTGCCCGAACTCACATCCTCGAGCGCCCGATCGACATCCTCATCTGAGAGGTAGAGCCCACGAAGAGCATCGGTAAGATCGACACCACTATCGCGGCGAGCATCAAGAAGGGCACGAATCCGACGCTTAATGAGTGCAAGCTGGGCAACAAGATCAGCGCTTGGAGACATGAACAACTATCTCGTTGAAACTGGTCGGACAATAGTACGCTGGCGCCAAAATAGCCCCCCAACTGTTAGCCTCGCCGCCAACACGCTTGCGACGAAGCTAAGAGGGCGAATGCGTCGACACGTTCGCAGGAGACGAAGGAAAGGCAGCGTCTCTCTGCGCAGGCAAACCGAACTCGAAGCAGCACGCAATCGCGCGAACACAAATCTATCGCCAGCGGCAGCTGGGCACGCTACCGTCTCCGAGCGTGGACTGTCTTGCACTAGAGTTTGGAGTCCTGTGCCGACCGGTGCAATGGACCGGTGACCGATTCAAGCACACAAACCACCGTTCGATCCCCTGCCGCCCAGCTCCCAACTGAAGGCAAAAGGTAGGTGAAGAACAACTTAGACCGCTCGTACGGCACACCGACAAAACCCGTAAAGTGGTCAAGGCACTCACCATTGGCCTGCGCATCAAGCGATTGTGGATAGCTCGCCGATGGTCCACCTGGAACCTTTGCGAGACCAAAAACCTGTTGCGTATGGGGCTCGCTGCAGGGGATAACTGTGATAGAGGTCAAGTCCGCTTGAATTTTCTTAGGTGGCACAAGACAATCCCCTACCGTCAGTTTGAAGACCGAAACGGTCTTTGTGCGGCTCGACGAGATGAGTCCGCATCCAGATGCTACGCCGGCCAACAACACAACCATCAAAACCCTGATACAACAAGGCCCCACGCGCAGAGCGCTAGTCTGCTCTCTCTTTCTCATCCCCACGGCCCCGATTCTAGCTCGATACCGCAACTCGCCTCTAGCCCGACATAAGCGCACCCTCAAGGACTAGTGGGTTCTCATGTACCGGTGATTCGTCTCACAGAACCACACACCCACGCTCATAAGAGATCGCGAGCTAAATCGATAGAAAGGCCCATTCCAAACCCTGCCTGACAGGATCAATCGTGCTAAAATATCGCTTCGGATAGTGCTGAAGATATTGTGCCTGTGTGCAGCATCACTCCCAGTGGCTCGTGCTGCTTTTTCAGAGGGGTTAGTGGGTGAGCCGCCATCATCGTGGAGTAGTGTGCCAGCTCGGGGGGAGGGATAAGGATGGCGGTGAACGTCAATGCGACACTGACCGACGCGTTGCGACCTACCATGCCTGCCACACCGCATACGTGGACGACGGTATCTCCTAAGGACATCACCTATCTGTCTCCGAAGCCTTCCAAGGCACTATCACCGAACCGAGGCTCAGCAAAGCGGCAAGTCCAATCCACGTGCCATTCCTCAGTCAACAACGAACCATCCTCATCGAGCTACTCGCTCGATCGACAACCCACCGACATGGATATGGTGAGACAAAGAGTCGATATTGAACTGGGCGTTCATGGACCTTGGGCTAAGGAAGAGCAGCATTACCGGGCGAGAGGATGCAAGATGAAGGACCAGCTGCCCAGCGATGACAACAGCGTCGCTCTGCCTCTTGACGTCCGGCACCAATACCCCGACGACGCATGCGGGGTCTGCGACGTTGATCACGTCAGAGACTCATTCACGACAGCGGTGAAGACAAAGGGCAACCTCGCTGGGATTGCCATCGGCACAGGACTCCTGCAGTGCGAATCTCGACTCACCAGCGACTTTGTCGCTGGTGGACCGGGGTCAACCAACACCGATCGCCGCTTCTCCGGCGCAAGCAGAAGCGCGTCCGTGCATCACGTCATAGGCGAGCGGTCATCGAGTGTGAAGGATTGCAAGTTTTGGGGCCAAGGCGCCCTTCGCGGCCACGACGTGGCCAGAGCATCGCATCTCCGCGCTTATCGATTAGGAGCAGCCCCCACCCACCCCTGGACAGGTCCGACCGATTGCCAGGATGATGGAGCGCTCACTCCTCGCTCAGGCTGCTGCTTAAAGCCAGCAACCGCCCATTTTGCACTACGCAGGCGCTGGAGTGGTGCTGCAGTGTCATCTCACCTCCAGGGAGCCAGCTCATGATTCATCACATCGATGCGGCCGTTGAGTCGTTTGTAAGACAGGTAGTAGGTGTTCCAAACCATGTCGCTGATGTCGTATTCATGGCACCGAGCGCGATCACTGATTCCTCGATGGCGCGTCCCACTTTTGCGATTTACCTCTGGCAAATTGTTCCACACCACAGCCTGAGTCGCGGAGGGTTCGAAGATCACCTCGTTGGCCCTCGACCCGCGAGGAGACCACCCTCCCCGTTCCTCAAGTTTCGCTATTTCATCACGGTGAGCGCCGGGGAGGCTCGAGATGAACATGCGTTACTCGGGGAGATCTTAACCTCGGTGCTTGCACACGACAAGTTCCCCCAGGAGACCCTTCCAGAACCACTTAAGGGTCTTCGCATTGGCCTTGAACTAGCTGACGAGGGGGAGGAGTTCCCCGAGTCCTTGCTCGAGGCGAATAAGATCCGGTTGGGCCTCTCGATCACCATCGCGGTTCCCGCCGAGATTGGCCAGTGGATACAACGGGGAGCTCCGATCGAGTCTGTCGCTTTATCGGCCTCTTCCATCGCTTCACCGACTCCAGCACGAGCGAGCGGTACCGACGAACAGGCACTGCGGAGAAGACGCGACGGTTCTGCCATCGTCATGGAGGGAAGATCGGAGAGCAGCAAGGAGACTCCCACATGACGACAGAGTCGCGACTTCGCTGTCAGGTGGTCGAGTCGACCCAGGCTCTGATACCCGGGGAACCCGCATCGATTGTTCTCGAGGTGACGAACGCGAGTTCCGTCATCGACGCCATTCACATCAACGTGGAGGGACCACCGGAGGTCCATTGGAACGTTGAGCCTGAGCTGCTGGCGCTCTTCCCCGACGACAGTGGACGAGTGGTCATTCATCTCGATCCCCAGCCGGGACTCAACGCAGGTGATCTGGATATCAACGTGGTGGTCGTTGCCACCAGCGATCCCAGCACGCCCGAGACGTTACCCTTTCGCTTCACCGTCTCGCCCGTGGCAGGCATCACACTGAACAGTTCACCTGCCAAACTCACCAAACACGCCCGAGGTGTCTTCCAGCTCGATTGCACCAACGATGGCAACACGCCACTTGAGATCGACTTTGGCGCCCAAGAGTCCACTCATGCGCTGCGATTCACCTGCGAACCACCGACAGTGCATCTACAACCAGGCGAGCGAACTTCCGTCTCCGTCGAGGTACGGACAAAACGCAAGCTCCTTGGCAACGAGATCGCCTACCCGATCAATCTCATCGCAACCGCGCCAGAGACTCAGACAACCCAACAAGTGACCTTCACTCGCCGCCCACTCATCCCACGAGGAGCGCGCACACTGCTCATTCTCGGCGCGATCGTCGCAGCCTGGGCAATCATCGTTATTGTTGCCCTCACCCATGCGCTCGGTGCATCACCTTTGTCGAAGGTCGTTCCAGCATCCTTCTACGCAACCTCTCATTCCAACGGAACGACTCCTGCAGGAGCAGTCCCAAAGAGCGGCATCGCTATTGGTATCGGCGGAACACTCACTGGTTCGGTGGATGCCGCAAGCACAGGCAACGGTGTAGGAAGGGTGACCGTCCAGGCGTTCAACATCAACGGTTCCCATGTCTCCCTCGTGGCCTCAGCGGCAACGACCTCCACTGGAACGTGGTCAATCCCCGGCCTCGCGCCGGGGACCTATGCTCTTGATATCTCCGCTCCCGGGTACCAGACCACCTGGTATCCCAACGCCACCTCTATTGCCACTGCGAAGCTGATCCACGTTCAGTCCTTGTCGACTATCGGGAACCTGCACCTGGTGGCGCATGGACTCCCGGGCGCCATCAGTGGTACGGTCAACTCCGGGGAGGATCCTTCGCCTCCTATCACCGTCACCGTCCTACCGGAGACAGGCTCGAACGCCCCAAGTGGAGCCAAACCGCTTGAAACCACCACCGTCAACGCACAGGGTGACTACTCGCTGGCGAATCTACCGACCCCGGGGACCTATGACTTAAGCTTCAGCTCTGCTGGCTTCGGAGTCGGCCAGGCCGTTGACACCCTGACAGGAGGTCAACACTTCGTCGCCAATACCGTCGTCTTAACTGCGAGCCCTGGCACGATCACGGGCACGGTCACCGCCGCGGGTCAGCCCTTGGGTGGAGTCACGGTCACCGCAACCGGATCAGGGACAAAAGTCACCACCGCGACCCCAACGAGTGGACCGATCGGGGCTTATCTACTGGCGAACCTACCCACCCCGGGGACCTACGCCATCACCTTTTCGGCACCCGGATATGGTTCAACGAGTGTCGCTGAACAGCTCGGGCCTGGTCAGAGCCTCTCGAACATCAACGTGGCGCTTACAGGAGGTGCCGGCGATGTCTCCGGGACCGTTACCTCAAGCTCAGGAGGTCCTCTCGGCGGCGTGACGGTCACGGCCAACACTGAATCGAGTGCCGTCACCACCACCACGGCGACCACCGGGACGGAGGCGGGTTCGTATCTACTGGCGAACCTACCCACCCCGGGGACCTACGCCATCACCTTTTCGGCACCCGGATATCAATCACAGACTGTCGACGTTACCCTCAGCACAAATGCCACAGCTTCAGGCATCAATGCCACCTTGGCACCCTCCACGGGCACCGTCGAAGGACTTGTTGAGACCTCAAGCGATCAAGGGTTAGCCGGGGCGAGCATCACCCTCTCGAACGGCTCTACGACAATCACGACCGTAACCGCATCAACCCCGGCCGGGAGTTACGAGCTGCCAGAGGTTACGCCAGGCACCTACGCAGTCACCGCAACCCTCAACGGGTATCAATCCAATACCGTCGAGGTCCAGGCGGTCGCAGGCAAGACTATCACCGCACCCAACCTCGTGCTCACCTCCACAGGACAGGCGAGTTAGCATGCGCCTCTCGGTCAACCCCTCACGTCAGAACACCGAACCCGGCCAAGAGGCCACCTTCACGCTTGAAGTGACCAACACCAGCAGCGTCATCAGCGGCCACCAGATTCGCGTACTCGGCCTTGACCCCACCTGGGTCCAGATCGATGACCCCACGATCTCACTGTTCCCTGATACCAGCACATCAACCACTATCCACATCAATCTCCCCGTAACGCTTCCATCTGGGACTCGTCAGTTTGTCATTGAAGTCGAGTCGCTGACTCCGCCCACTGAGACCGATCAAGTACGCTGTGAGATCGTCATCCCCGAGCGCACCCAGATGCGTCTCTCTCTCGATCCGCCCACCACTACCGCCGGCAAGGAGGCACGCGTCGGCGTCCTCGTGGATAACCGTGGAACTGGAGAGGTGTCCACATCGCTCACCGGCAGCGATGAACCCGAACAGATCGCCTTCAGCTTTGAGCCCGCGAATCTTAGTCTTCAACCAGGTGAAAAACTCCTGGTCTCGGCGATACTCCGAGCTAAGCGCCCATGGCTCGGTAGTCCAAAGCTGCGGAGCTTCCAAATCGCTACGACCTCCTTAGGTGAAGGGGTCATTGCCCAGGGATCTTGGGTCCAGAACCCACGACTTAGCCGTGGCGTCCTCGCTCTCCTTGGACTCGTCGTTGCCGGCACCATCTTTGCAGCCGTCATCGCTGGTTCGCTCTCCCAGGTCGTTGATCGATCCAACGCCAACAGCACGCTGGCCCTTCAGGTCGCGCAAGCTGCCCAGACGAAAGCGGTTACCGGAACTGGTTCGATCGCCGGAACCGTCGATCTGGCGACTTCACACGCCCCCGTCAGCGGTGTCACTGTCGACCTCTATCAACCCTCAAACCTCACCTCTCCGGCAGCCTCAGTTGCGACAACCGCCCAGGGCACCTATCGCTTCTCGAACCTTGCGGCTGGTTCTTACGATCTCTCCTACACCGGCGCGGGTTTCAGCGAACTCTGGTACCCAGGGGTCTCTGCGAGCAACCATGCAAAACCGGTGCAACTACGTGATGGGCAACGACTCACGGGTGTCAATATCTCGATCGGCGCATTGCCCGTCTCAGTCTCTGGTAAAGTAACGGGGCTTCCTGCCACCGGAGCAACCCTTGCCTTGCAGCTTCCCACGAGCAATCCACTGACGTCGGTCTCGGCAAGTGCCACTGCACCCGCATCAGCGACACCTAATGGAGTCGTAGTCGCCACCACCACCCTTGGAGCCGACGGCACCTTCTCCTTCTCGAACGTCCCTTCGCCAGAGACCTACCAACTCGTTCTCACCAAACAGGGCGACGCGCCTGTTGTCCAGACGGTTACCTTGAGTTCGGGAGTGAGTCAGTCAGGGATTGACCTCGTCCTCACGCCAGGCAACGGGGTGATCTCTGGGCTCGTCGAGGGTGCTCAGGGCCCTATTGGAGGGGCTACCATCACCGCCACGGTCGGCACCACGACCATCTCAACGGTATCGCTCACCAACGCACCCCATGTCGGTTCGTTCACCGTCGACGGTCTCGCGACACCGTCGAATGTGAGCCTGAACATGAGCGCAAACGGATACGCCGCCCAAACGTTAAGTATTACCCTTGCGCCAAATCAACACGTCACCGGTATCGTCGTAAACCTAGCCCCAGGGATTGGCTCCATCAGCGGCGTGGTGACAACGCCAACCGGGACTGCCCAGGGAGGTGTCATCGTCACCGCCACATTCGGGTCCCATACACTCACGACCGTAACCGCCAGCACCGGCTCAATCGGCTCCTACACCCTCGGGAATCTGACGGTACCGGGCACCTACACCGTAACGTTTTCGCGTTCCGATCTGCTGAGTCAGACCGTGGTGGTCCAGCTCAACGCAACTACCCCAAACGCGATCACTACGGATGCCACCATGGTGGCAAATACCGCAACACTCTCAGGGGTCGTTAGCGAATCCAATGGCAGCGGCATTGGCAACGCAACGGTGGAACTCGTCTCCGGATCAGCGACGTACTCCGTCCAAACCGCAACTTCACCGACGGCCGGTGCGTACAGCATCGTGGGCATCCAACCCGGCACCTACACCCTAAACTTCACTCGGGTCGGCGGTCTACCCATCTCGTCGATCGTTACCTTGACCGCCGGAGAGAACCTCACCAAAAACCAACAGCTTTCGCCGGCAGCCGCCATCACCGCACAAGTCGTTGAGACCACATCAGGCCAAGCGGTTGCCGGTGCCCAGATCGATCTTTACCTCTCGTCTGAGTACGCCCCTGGAGCAACACCACTGGCCACCACAACCACCAATACCAATGGCAACTTCACCCTGTCGAACCTTCAGGCGCCTCAGTCCTATCTCATTACTGTGGCCTATCCACCAGGAAGTGCCCCGACTACCTCGTACAACGTCACAACGCAGGAGGGGGTGACGGTCTGTGCAACCAACGGCTCCACCACCACCTCAAGTTGTCAGATCTCAATTCAGGTGAACGGATGAACAACGCCACAGCACCATCATTTGAAGTCGTGATTCCCGATGTAGTGCTCACCCCCGGGGAACCCACATCAAGCGTGATGCATATCCGCAACCTCTCTGATCATCCGCTGAACCTCAGTTTCGCGCTTCTCGGCCTTGAGGCGGGTTGGTATCAGCTCCCCCAAGCCATCGACGAGCTCGCACCATTGGCAACCCTTGAGGTCACATGCGTCTTCACCCTGCCTCGCGGCTATCCTCCCGCATCGTTACCGGTCACCTTCGTCGCCACGGAGATCACCAACCCCTCGCTCCAGCATCGGGCTGCCTTTACCCTCGAGATCGGTGATGCTCGCTCGGTGGGGATACGGCTTGATCCTGACGAAATCGATGGTCGACATCGCGGTCATTTCCGTGTCATCATCCGCAACCGGGGACAGCGGCCCGAGCGCTACCGCCTGGTTGCAAAAGTGACCGACCAGTCAGTCAGGATCCATCTCGACAATCCCACCCCTGTTGTACCCCCAGGGCAAGAGACCATCATCAATGGCACTATCGCGACGAAGGCGAAACTCAGTGGGGCATCGAGGCGTTTCCCCTTCTCAATCAGTGCACAAGGTCCTTCTCAACCGGCGGAAGTCACTGGTGCCTTCGTGGCTCGCGCAGAACTCGGAACCAAAACAGCGAAGATCGCCGTCCTCTTAGCGGTGCTCCTCGTCTGGGGGGCCCTCGCCTCTATCGGCATCACCGCCTTTGACAGCAGCCTCCACAAAAGGGCTATTGCCGCTCAATCAGTATCGAATCCAACCGCCCAACCCACGAAGGCAAAAGTCACTCCCTCGTCGAGCACCTCGCCGTCGTCGCACCCCGCATCTACTTCGACAACCCCATCGACGGCTACATCGTCAGGAGTCACCCTGACCGGTACTGTGAGCGGTCTCTCACCTGGAGGAGTGACCGTCACCGCCACTCCCGTCTCAGACACGGCGCCAGCGACTGCAGCCAATCTCTCAGGGCAGCCCGCTAGCCAAGGAGTCGTCTACGGTAACTCCTCGAACACCATTACCACGAACACCCAGCTTGGCTCCCAGGTCTCAACGACCACCGCTCCAGATGGAGCCTTCGTGTTAGCGGGTCTGCGCGCGGGGGTTAGCTACCTGATCACCTTCTCCAAACCAGGATTTACGACCCATAAGATCCTGTTCTCTCCCACAAGTTCGAGTCGTCAGGTAACGCTCAATGTCCAGTTAGTTCCAGGAACCGGGTCGCTCGGTGGCACGGTCACCGGAGCCAATGGCCCACTTGGTAACGCCAAAGTGACGGTGACGAACGGGCTTTTAACCTTCACCACCCATACCTCCTCTGTGGGCAACGCGACCGGCACCTGGTCGATTACGCAAATTTCGACCCCCGGATCCTACCTGATCACCGCGAGTGCACCGAACTATGGCACCCAGGTCACTACCGTTACGCTGGGACCTTCGGCTTCTCAATCGAACATCACCCAGCACCTCGTCGCAAACGTCGGCTCTATCACTGGCGTCATCAGCTCCGCCACCACCAATGGCCCACTCGGTGGGGCCACCGTCACCGCCTCCAACGGGTCAACCGTCTATACGGCGACCACCTTTACGACCGGCGAGGTAGGAGGTTACATCCTTCCCAACCTTCCGATACCCGCCAACTGGACGTTGACCTTTGGCGATCAAGGGTACCAGACCCAGACCGAACGAGTGGCTCTCTCCGGAAACACCGCTGTCTCGACGGTACTCTCCCAATCTGGTGGCAACCTCGCCGGTACCATCACGCTCCCAGACAACTCTCCAAGTACCGCGACGACCACTATCGGCCTTGTCCTCAGTAACGGATCCGAGGTCTACAAAACGCTCTCCACCTCGCGCACCGCCGGGTCCTCCACCGTCTCGTACCAGTTCCCCCAAGTACTTCCCGGCACCTATACACTCACCGCTGAGGGCTTCGGATTTGAGACGACCTCCAAGGACGTCACGCTGACTCCTGGAGCCACCACCGATGCCAACCTCACCATGAGCTCCGCGCCTGCCAACGGTATCGACACTGCAACAATCACTGGATCGGTCACCGCCGCCGTTGGAGGGCCCCTCGCGGGCGTACCGATCGAACTCAACGGCACCCAGGCGACCACCACCAATGCCAACGGCGCCTACTCCATCAACAACGTTCCACCGGGTGTCGCAACGATCACCGCCGTCGGAACGAAGGTGACGACCCAAAGCTCGAATGGCTATACCACAACCTCCCAACAGGTGAACGTGCCCTCTGGTGGCACCGTTGTGGCCCCCACCATCGTCTTGGCCGAGTTATCCTCCATCTCTGGACAGCTCCTCGACGTCACTGACAATGAACCCATCAACCAGGCTCCGACTGCAGGGTGCACGGTGACCAGCGGCCAGGTGGACCTCACCCAGAATGGGAAAGTAATCTCCTCAGTGAGCGTATCCTCCGCCGACGACTACAGCTTTACCGGCGTTGCCCCTGGCAACTACGTGATCAAGGCAAGCGCGCAATGCTTCATACCCATCCAGATTGCCGTCAATGTCACCAACGGTCAAACTCTGACCCAACAGCTCCTGCTGAGTACCACCCCGACCTACACCATTACCGTTGAATCCTTAGCCGGCACATCGGGTACCACCACGACACCCCAACCCGTCGTTGGTGCCTGCGTGACGATCACCCCAAAGGGCTCGAGCACCATCCCATCGTCGGTGCAATTGACATCAAGTACGGGAGTAACCACGTTTGTGGACCTCTCGCTAGGGACCACGTATACGGTAACGATTGACCAGTATCAAGACGCGCCAACCAGCTGCGCCGACGCAACGGGTACCCCGATCGCAACCCAATCGACTTCGTTCACTGCAGAACCCAATGGAGAGAGCAACGACATCTTTCTCAACCCCCAATTTGCGACTCTTGAACTCTCCCGTCTCGCTTTCCCCTTCGTCGACTCAGCCGTTGGTGGCTCTGTTATCGACTGCGTCATCGGTGGGACATCAAACCCCACCGGGTGTCCGACCACCGTTGCCGCATCGGGAGTCACCGTGACGCTCACCGGGATCGACGGCTATAGCGCATCGTCGCTCGCCGGACAGGTGGAACAGACTACCATCCAAGCCAGCGCCTCCGGCGACAGTTGGACCTTCCCTGCGAGCACCTTGGACCAACTCATCTCGACCTCGGCGAGACTCAATATCAGCATCGCCGGGTTCGAACCTTTCTCCCAAACAATCACCCTTCCCACCTCCGGTGGAGGCGGTCAGGGCTCGCTCACCGAGTTGCTAACCCCCACTCCCGTCCAAGTGAGTCTGACTGCGCTAACTGGCCTCAGCGCTGTGGCCGTTCAGCCGAACTCCATTGCTCCAACAAACGAAGACACCCTGCGCACCACCACAACGATAGCGATCAACACAACCGTGAATGGCTACTCGTGGTCGGACCCAGCAACTGGTCATTCGAGCGGCTATGCCGAGCCAGGGATCTACGAGGTACAGGGAACTGGACCAGGGATCGCACTCGCGCCTGAGACCGTGACGGTTGGTCTTTGCAGCACAAGCACAACTGCATGCGCACAATCTATCAACCTCACGAACACAACCTTAACGATCACCCCGACAAACCTGCCGAGCGGGGGATCCCTCACCGCCGCTTTGGCCTGTCAGAATTCAGGGTCGCTTAACCAACTCGGTAGCTCCGTCAATTTTGTGAACGGCTCGGCGGAGTTCGTAGGGCTCACAAGTTCCAGCGCCCAGTCGGTCGTAACCTCAGACTGCACCTCAGGATCCTACGTCTACGAGATCTCACTCAACCAGGTGCTGACCTACATCACAGCGAACCAGGTATCGCCAACCTCAACGGCTAGCGGCGACGTTCGTAGTCCGACACTCACCTATGCCGTTGGCAAACTACTTGGAGAGTCCTACTCAGGTGGGCCGACAACTCCTGTGGCTGACACATCGATCTATCTCTGCCCAACAGGGACTTCTGACTGTTCGAGTTCGAGCAGCGTAGCCAGCGGTCTCACCGCCGCCAACGGATCCTTCCTCATCCCCTCAGTCGCGACCTATTCCTCCTCCGGCATCACCAACTCCCTTAACGACGCCTCCTCCTACGCCGTCGGCATCTCTGGCACCGCCTATACGCAACCAACCTACTCCCAGACCGTCACCCCAGACGGAAGCGCAACCACCATCACCGTCACCGCCAACCCGATCACCCAAGAGGTGCAAGTCGCCTACAATGGATCAGCCTCAACCTCCATTACCGTGGCACCCACCACCACGACGACTGGGGTGAGGGCTGCAACTCAGTCAGGGGCTGGCTCCTGTTCTAGCTCTGGATCTGGCACCAGTTGCACGGTTACCTTCACCTTCGAGTTGGCACCGACGCAGTGGACGTTTGAGATAACCGCCTCTGGCTATACGAACGCCACGCTCGGTCCCTACAGCTACGAGCCCGGGAGCCAGCCAGCTGAGGTTTCGACAAGTATCCAGGAGGTCGACACGACAGTATCTGGTACGGTCTACGTCTCGGCCAACGCAGCGAGCCCCTCAGCAACGCCGATCAGCGGCCTTGGCTTGACACTCTCCTCAACCTCAACAGGCAGCAATTTCACGTCAGAAACGGCTACGACTACATCTAACGGCACCTATACGTTCGCAACCCCTGTGCCAGCGGGGAATTATGAGATCACCGTCGCGTCGAGCTCTGGCTACATCGAACAGACGCCAGTGTCATTTGCCACCGACTACCCGAATCCGACGGTGGACAACTTCACCGTCTATGCTCCAGCGTCGTCACTCGATATCACCCTGGACTCACCATCGGGGGTGAGCAGCTCCGATCTTGCTGGCGCAACCGTCACCCTTGCAACACCGACAACAACTACGACACCTGCTAGCTGTAGTACTGGGGACCCGCTCCTGGCCCAGCCCCCCAGCCCCACCCAGACGACGACGGCCACTGCGACGACTTCAGGATCGGCGACCACCTACAGCGCCGACTTCGCGAGTGTTCCTCCCGACGTCTATACGATCAACGTCACCGGTCCCAATATCCCTCCCCAACCCTCTCCGCTGCCGACGGTGACCATCTGCCCCGGAGAGACCAGCCCAGCAACCACGACGGTCACCGTCGCCCAGGGTGGTGCGAGCGGTTCTGTCACGCTCTCTGCAAATCCGTCCTCTGCTGTCGTGGTGACGATCGCGGCAGCCCCACCGTCAAGCTCAGGCTTGGCAAGTGTTACGGCCACCTGCACCGTTGTAACAACCACAGACTCCTGCGATTACCAGCTCACCGGTCTCGCCTATAGCATGACCTACACCATCACCGCATCAGCGTCTACTTACACCAATACGACTGGCTCTACTACCAGCTACTCCTTCGAAGCTACGAGTACCACGCCGACACAAAGCGGCGACGACTTCAAGTTGACCGCCAGCTAGCTACGCGACGCCTGCTCCAGTTTCAACAGAACGAGGTTGAATCCCGAGACGCCGTCATCTCCAGACTCGCCTGTCGACTGGACGATCACCGACAAGATCAATGAGCAAGTAAGACGATGATGATCACCAGCAGTATGACCGATCCGGTGATCCCTACCACCAGCGGCCATAGCAGACGGGATTCAGGTTCAGGCTCGGGTTCGGGAATTGGCTCGGGTTCAGGCTCGGGTTCGGGAATTGGCTCGGGTTCTGGGATCGGGGTTGGCGGGCGCAGGTCCGCCCCACAGCGGATACAGATCATCCTTGAAAGCTTGTTCGGCTCCTGACAACGTGGACAACGAATATTGACAACTGCCTGCCGGCCACTCGTCCCTGGCAGTCTTCGCAGTCCAAAGGACTGACTCAAGTCCGTTCCCTCGGAGGATCGCGCTGCTTGGGTCCAAAACAGGGGATAATCGCAGTTACGACAGAAGGCCTCCGCGTCACGATTCACCTCCTCGAAGTAGCTCTCCGTACCACAACTCGGACAGGTCACTGCCACCCTCATCGATCCTCACCCCACGCCACCTGCATACCAATCTCCGCTAGAGTGCTCTCCCTGACCGGGACAGCTCGCAAACTTGCCAACCTCTTGCCAGTGACGGTCACGTGAAGATCTACAGGTCGCTCCCTCATCCACGATCTCCCGTTCTGATCAATGCTCACTCGATCTATGCTCACTCGATCAATGCTCATTTCTGTCTCCACCGATACCCATCCCGTTGGCACTTCACTGCTCGACTCCAACAACTGCTCAATTGATCGACACCGTCCCACCGACAACTGAGACACTCGACGAACCCTGGATCGCAACCGAGGATCCTTTGAGTGTCGCTGCGGCGTCCGATTGGACTGAGAGCGCTCCAGTTGCGGCGACCGTCACGGTGGCACCTTTTAGCTGTAGCTGACCGTCTGCCTCGATAGAGATGGAGGATCCCTTCACCGTGATCGCTCCACTCCCTGCGATGGCGATGCTTGAACTTCCTGCCACCACATCCACCGGGGTCCCGCTTGGTACTTGGAGGGCGAGCTTATCCTTGCCGAGATGAATCAGGTTATTACCCCCTGCAAGCACGAGCTCAATCGCCTGGTTCGCGGAGGTAGTGCCATCGAGAAACTTGAAATAGTGTCCCAGCCGTGACTGGATCTGTCGGGCCTGCACCTTACCGTCACTCACATCCGGGGTGGGAATCACCGACTTCGACCCGTAAAGCCCGCCAATCACGACCGGTAAACGGGTATCTCCACCCTCAAAGCCAACGAGCACCTCGTCGTTGACCTCGGGAACAAAGACTGAACCACGGTTGTCACCACCACCGATGCCTGCCAGGCGAGCCCAGTCACTTTCATCGTTGGAACTCAAGCCAGGGAAACGCACCTTTACCCTCCCTTGCTTGTTGGGATCGTTGATATTGGTCACCAGACCAACGATGAGACCAGGATGCGAAACAATCGATCCATGACGATCACCACCACCCTTGCCCGGACCGAGCACACTTCCTCTTCTGCGATCACCGCAGCGAAAGCGCATTAATGAACCTCGATGTGGGCGATAGCTGAACTCGAGAGCGGTCACTGGATAGTCGCCGCTGAGCGGTCCAGCATTGGCGACATCTACGACGTCCGCGAGTTGTAACGCGACGCTGCCATCAGCAACCCCCCAAGCCTCAACCGAGGAGGCGAGTTGGCGATCGAGGAGTGATTGACTCAACATCTTCGCCTCCGACTGGGTGCGTGCACCAATCGAGGAGGTTACCACTGTCGCCTTTCCAAAGGCTTCACTCGTTTTGGTTGCTATCTCCGACAACTTCGAGGAGGCTAACACCGCCTTGGTTGCCTCCGACGATTCACCCGTCACCGTCTGCTGTTGTTCACGATTCCAACCGTCTACCACAAAACTGTCCGCGTGGTAGCCCGTCGCGCGTGCTGAGAAGGAACGGAGGGTGCTCCCGAGTGATAACCGAACACTTTTGCCCTTGCCAGGCGTCGCGAAGTGGAGTGTCTTGCCCTCGACCCACCAATCACACCCGGTACGACTGGCGAGTTCATCGATGAGACCAAGGTTGGTGTCAACTTGCAGGAGGTAATCGATCTGTTCGGAGGCACCCGATACGTCAGGGGTCAAGTTTGCTATCTGCGCCAGATTTGCAACCACCTGCTCAACGGTGGAGTTGAGATAGGTACTAACTGCTGTCATTCGAGCCAGACGATGACTCAGATCATGGGCAACGACGATCAGCTCAGGCTGTTCTCCTTCCCGTTGTTCACACCCAACTTCAGTCACTTCCGCCTCAATAAGAGGGCTCGAGGCTCCGGGAATGGTTACCGTCAAATCGGTTCCAAGTGCCACCGAGCCTGCGTCAAGCAGGCTATAACCAGGGTCAAGCAAGCGTAACGCGACCCTCCCTGGCTGTGCTAGCTGCAGATCGCAACGAACTTCGATCAATGCGGCCTGCCAGGATGCAGTGAGTTCTGCACCATCAAGCGAGATCGTAGGGCTTAAGTCCACCGCCACTAGGCGCTCCCTGGAATAGCGAGCAGTGTGCCGGGCTTGACCGCCAGGGGGTCCTCGACACCGTTCGCCTGCGCGATCACCCGCCAGCTCGTTGCGTCGCCAAGATGCAATGCGGCGATGCGATCCAGAGTTTCGCCAGGTTGCACCCGATGGACACGGTGAGGTCGTGGTGTTCCCGACGTCGGGTTTTGGGGTCCAAAGGCCATGTCTTCCTGGTACTGAGCAAGCACCAATCCTGCCCGAGCCCGCAGCGGCGTTCCCGACGAGGAGAAGTACTCGAAGGTTAGGTCAACTGAAGCAACCACGGCCTTAAAGGAGTGGAAGTCGCCCCAGTGGAAGACGACCCACTGCGGCCTTGCGTTGTTAGAGCTCGTCTTCGTACCGGGCAGCTTTGTATCAACCTCTAAAAGTCCAACAAGCTTTGCGGTGTAGGTCGTCACGGCTGAACCGGTATCGGTAGTGTCAAAGAACAGCGTCAATCGCAGCATCCCCGTACCCGCCCCCGTGTAACGTAATGTAGGCGTAACTCCCCCAGGCATTGGATCACTCGCCCAACTGTTGCGCAGCTGCAGGGAAAGCTCTGCCGGGTTAAAGAGACACGGAATCCTCTCCTTCCCCTCAGTCTCCAAAAAGGCCTTCGAGTCAGATGGACTTGCCACGACGCAACCTCTCGTTCACACAGATCTAGGATGACTTACACCCGGTAAGTCATCCTCTCTTCCTTTCACACACGAACACCACCCCCGCATCGTCGATGTAGCCACGGGGGAGTAGGAATTCGTATTGGGTCTTCACTTCTTTCGTTCGAGCTTCTCATACTGGAGGGTGATGGTCTCGACGGCGACCTCATTGGCGGAGGCTTCGAGGCTGGCGAAC
>NZ_DAHVNP010000036.1 GCF_027319265.1 Ferrimicrobium sp.
TTTGATTGGATTCAGTGGTACAACCGGAAGAGGCTTCACTCGAGCATCGACTATTTATCGCCGATTCAGTTCGAACAAGTCGCTAAGCTACAGGCTGCATAGGTAAGCGGAGTTCAGTGTCTCATTTGGTGAGCAATTCCAGGTTTCACTTTGGTCAGACACTCCACCTCCGAAGCTGTCCGTAGATTGTCTTCCCCCTGGCCCCTTCGCGAGTTAGCCGAGACCCAGGGGGAAGGATCGAAATCGTTAGCTTGCAAACCCAAGCCCGTTCCGTGACGACTGTCCTGTGCCAAGACGCTCGAGCACATCGTTGAGATCATCAATGACGATGCACTCGGAACCATAGAAGGTGACCCTCGCGATCAGGGCCTCAAGGAGACGGCGTTGTTCTCGAGGTGTGAAGGAGGTGAGTTGGTCGATCACCTCCTCGTCGATACCAACTCCCGGGTACTGGTCCATGAGCTCACGCACAATCGAATCGGTGATGTATCGAGATTGGGATGGGGTCGGAGCCTTGATTGAAAAGACGACAAAGCGACTCAGAAGAGACTCACTAAGTCGATCGAGACTATTGGCGGTTGCAATCCAGATCACATGACTTGCATCAATGCTAAGGGGCAGATAGGAGTCGCGAAAGTGCCTCGCCGTCTCGGACTCTAAGAGGCTGTGCAAGGGAGCGAGTGGATCCCCGTGGCCCGAATCTCGCGCTGCCTTGTCGATCTCATCGAGCGAGATGATCGGGCTCACATGTTTCCCAGATGTCAAGGCCTCAAAGACGAGCCCTGGTGCTGCCGCTGACCAGATGGGTTCAGAGCCCGCCAAGGCACTCGAGTGATGAAGGTTGTCAGCCTCGAGCTGGTGATGGGTCACCCCAAGGATCTCTCCTAGACGTCGCACCAGATACGACTTTCCTGTCCCAGGCTTGCCAACTAACAGGATAGGGGTGAGCTTCAGAGGATTTCCCCAGCTCATCGCAAGGTTGATCGCCTCGGTTAGGTGTCCAATCACTCCTTCGAAGTTGGGGAGATCAGCACCAAGGTCGATGAGGTCATGGACTGCCCCACGGCGGAAACCAAAGTCCCGATAGGGTCCCCAGGTAGCCAGATTCTCCACTGTCTTGGCATAGCTCTTCGTCGCTTGGTGATCTCGATAGTTCGTGCCTGAGTCCGACAGCGCATCAAGGTCACGCGCGCTAAAGAGTGCAAGCTGGTATCGACGATCAGGAACCCCAACGGGGCTAAGTCGATCAAAGAGTACTCGACGCTCACTGGCATCGGGGATAGAGCGTGGCAACAGAGCTGCCAAGCGCCCTGACCACTCCAATTCGTAGTCCTCGTCACCACCCTGTCCATCGGGATGACCATCGCTATCACAGGCACCATAGAGCTCCTCAGCACGGTCGTCTTCGACCCATCCATAGTCATAGGCGTGCCTCGCGTTGGCGAGATCGGCTTCGCTCATTGGCGTCCCATCAGGGAACTGCGTCATACCCGGCTGCCACTGGTAAAAGAAATGAAACAAGGAGCGAGCGCTTTCCAGGTAAGAGTTGTCATAGCCAAGGCGCTTCGAGCTATGGGGGAATCCCGTCTCATCCTCGTTGCGGATCTCTAGGCTCATAGACCCAAGGATATGGTTGACGATTTTGTTCTGGCACGCACACTCCATGGACTCAACGATCTGCTTGACCCCTCGAATGAATCTCTCGGTGTCATCGTGGTCGAGATAATAGAGAAGCACCCAGAGCACCTTGTCAGCCATCTCCCACTTTGTCGCATCAGCCCCGAGAAGGGGTAACGTCGCTTGGCGGAACGCAGCTGGTGCGAGCTCGTTTAGCCAGGTGAGTTGCCAATCCAAATTCTTCAATAACCCCTGTATACTTGCCATTTCACTGCTCCTTTCGTCGCTGTTGTTTGCTCATAGTACCCACAGGCAAAGGGAGCAGAAAGTTTTCACCAACCAGACCGGAGAGAACCTGGCTCACCCCACCATCTCGAACCCTTCCCGCGGTGCGAAACGATCATCTCCGGGTCAAGATCGGAAGGACTACCGAGGGCGTGGAGACGGAGCTCGGCCAGAGCGTTGCATCGCCGGCGAAGACGGCCGCACCCGAGAAGATCGCTCTGCAAAAGAGCTCGCCCATGGCAAAGCAAGGGAGAATCGCTGTCCTAGGACAGTGAGGTGGGCATTTGGTCCGCTGACATGAGGTGGGGTGGCCCGACTCTGAGGTCAGGTATTAGGCCTCTTCAGGTGTCGTGGCTGGTAAGTATCGCTCCCATGATCGATGCCGCCTCTTGATTCTTGGCATCAAGGACGTGAGAGTAGACTTTCAGCGTAATGGATGCGTCTGCATGACCTAGTCGCCCTGCCACGGTTCTTACATCCATCCCAGCGGCAACGAGCTGGGTCGCTGAGAAGTGACGCAAGCTGTGCAGGTGCAGTTGCCTCCATCCGTGTTTGTCCGCGATCCGCCGAAAGAGCTTCGACGGACTATCTGGATGTACAGGGGTCGATCCGTCGGGATCAGCGTAGAACAGGTAGGGATTCTCCACTGTTGAGAGCCCGAGACTTGAGCTTGCGTGCCGAAGGCGGTCCTTCTGCTCTTCGATGACCGCCTTGGCAATGGCATCAAGCGCGACGTTTCGACCCTGGTGGGTCTTGGTTGGAGCCTCCCTAGTACCTCCGGCTGGGGTATAGATCAATGACTTGGTTACGCTTAGGCCGGTACCGATGCAATCATCCCAATGGAGCGCACACAACTCCCCTCTACGCATACCAGTCAGCGCTGCGAGAGTAAAGTACGCCTCCCATTGAGGATGGACTGCTCTGGCCTCTTGGAGGATTGTCTGGAGCTGGTCGATGCTCGGGGTAACGATTTGTGCCGCTGGAACCTTTGGCGGCGAAGCTAGCAGAGCAGGATTGGAACTCGCCCATCCCCATCTCATCGCTTGGTTGAAGAACCGCCTGACAATAGCGTGGACTTGGCGCACCGAGGCCGGTGCACATCCCCTAGCCGTGAGATCCCGATAGAGATGATCCAAATGAGCAGCGCTCACGTCGGCCAACTGTAGCACGCCAAGCTTTGGGATGATCTCTGAGTTGATCCAGCCCATATAGCCTCGGACGGTGGTGGGGGAGAGGTTCGGACCAACGAGCTCGATCCACTCTCTGATGGCATGATCCACCGAAGAGGTTGAAACTCGTGCTTTGGAGTTGCTGGCCTCGGTGAGCAATCTCGTCAACTCGGCGTCTGCCTTGCGCTTGGTCCCGTGCACGGTAAGGTAACGCTGTCGTCGTTTGCCGCTCACCGGATCCTTCGGCAGATCAACGACGATCTGCCATACGTCCTTCCCACGCTTACGCACATATCCTCTCACGACCTCTAGTCTAGAGGAAATGTGGGCAGAATGTGGGCAGAGAGTGAAGGCTTGGATGCTAAAACCAGCATCTACCTGGTGCGCCCCCTGGGATTCGAACCCAGAACCTGCGGATTAAGAGTCCGTTGCTCTGCCATTGAGCTAGAGGCGCTCGGTCTGAACGATCATACCACTTCGCGGTGCGATCACTGTTCTGGGGTGACCGAGGGGGCTCGAACCCCTGACCTCCAGAGCCACAATCTGGCGCTCTACCAACTGAGCTACGATCACCATCGCGGTTAACTAGCTTACATCCTGATATCGGATGCTCGGCAGCCAATTACTCGAGAGCAGCGTGTCCGAGCTTCGCCGATTGGGGCCAAAAACTAATGGTTCCAGTGAGAACATAGAGGCCGGTTGGCTCATACGTCAGAAGATAGGCGTAGTAACGACGGTGAAGTCGTAGGGTCCCAAAGATTGCATCCGATAGGACAGCGTCGGCGTGACCGTGTGCAACCAATCGTGGTGAGTGTGAGCGAAGGATGAGCGATGATGACATCACGTCGAGGGAGCCGCCCGGTTGTGGGACTCCGCGTGCTCGGAATAGCAACGATTGTGTCTTGCTGTCTCCGAATCGGCCGTGGATGGTTAGTGTCACGAGTTGGTGAAAGTTCGGCTTGCTCACACGGAGATAGCCATGGAAGTCGAGCTGTAGCACTCGATCAGATTGGCCTAAGCCTGAGGTCAGGATGCCTGCCCTAAGGCCACGGATGTCAAGAATTCCGGGTGCTCCCTGAGTTGCAGTGGCAAGTACGGGCTGTTGGTTGGCACCCAGCTCGATCTGCAGGGTGGTTGAATGACCGACGAATGCGGTACCGAAGCCAACGAGTGACAAGACCGCCACCAGTGCGATCGGAAGCCGGAGGAGGAGTTTGGGGTCGGGAACCTCGACATGACTGACAATAGCCAAGATGAGGCCCAAGATTGCCAGTGTCGCAGCAGCCAGGCTGATGAGAGGAAGAAATCGGTAGATCTCGGCAAGGAGTGCCGCGGCAAGTAATCCCCATGCCATCCAACAGCTAGCTAGAAAGATGCGACCTAGGTGGGTTAGCTGCTCCGGCCCTGTTGGGCGGTCTTCTGCCACGAACTTCCGAACAGCCAACAAGACCACGACTAGGCCGGCTGTACCAAATAGACACCAGATTGTGGTCTGTGAGTGTAAGGAACGGTTAATGATGAGGAGGAGTGGTGCGAGGAGGAGCAGAAATGAACCGATCCACAGACAGATGACGGGCAGTAGCGAGCGTACTCGCTTCGGTGGGGTACCGTTTGGAATGGTGTCAAGAACGAGCGCAAACTCGGTGAAGAGAGCTCCGACTACGAATCCGATGATTTCAAGATGAACCATGCCGTAGTCCACGTCTTCACTCTATGGGAGAATTCATAGGCGGTCGTTCCCTTACGTATTGCAGCTCTTAGCTTTCGTAACCGTTTTGCGCGAGCGGATGGGGGTGAAGGGTGTATGGTCCTTGAGGTCGTGGTTTCCGTGTTTGTGTGGGGAGCTCTTGGTCGGCTTGGTGCCCATTCAGGAGTGCAGTGCTCCGCCGGGTCTCCTCGTTGGGAGGGCCTGTTCCGAGGTGTCTGGATGCCTCTAGGGCAAGAAATTTGCCAATCCCCCAAATTTCCTCCCCAAAACCGTCACCCCCACCGAGTAGAGCACACTAGATTTATCTATCCCATGTGGTTGTCACCTCTACCAAGAGAACGACTTCCACCGCTGGGAATGAGGAACTGACAACCTCTGCAC
>NZ_DAHVNP010000037.1 GCF_027319265.1 Ferrimicrobium sp.
AGGGATTATGAGTCCCCTGCTCTAACCGCTGAGCTACGGGCCCCGAGCTCCGGGGGAGAGACTCGAACTCTCAACCACACGGTTAACAGCCGCGTGCTCTGCCGATTGAGCTACCCCGGAATAGACTACACAATCTAGCAGATCAATCCATGTAACCGGCCATGGCACGTGCCAACATCCTAACCATCGCGGAGGACCTCCTTGAGAGCTTGCGTCGACTCATTACGGCGCAGCCGAGAGATCGCGCGTGCCTCCACTTGACGGACCCTCTCTCTCGAGACGCCAAAGCGATCCGACGCTTGCTCAATGGAGTGCGGCTCCTCTCCGTTGAGTCCGAAACGATACACGAGGATCGCTCGTTCTCGTTCCTCAAGCTGATCGAGAACAAGTTGCACAACTCGCCCAAGATCCTGAGATGTCACGGTCTCCTCAATCGGCGGACTTGATCGATCCGGTACCGCATCACCCAGCACAGACTCCGAACCGCTATCAGTCGTGGGACTCGCCTCAAGCGATAATACCGATTGTGCGTACATCAGAATTTCCTCAACTCTGAAGAGTTCGAGACCACAAGCATCGGCGACCTCCTCAAGTCGCGGTTCACGACCAAACTTCTGCTGCAGGTCGAGCCGAATCTGCTGAATCCGCTGAAAATCCTGTTGCAAGGATCGCGGCAAACTAATCTCATTGCGGAACTCTCCTATCGCCTGCGAGATGGCTTGTCGTATCCACCAGGTGGCATAGGTCGAAAAACGAAATCCCTTACGACCGTCATAGAGCTCCACTGCTCGCATCAGCCCGATATTGCCCTCTTGGATCAGGTCCTCGAGAGGCACGGCCCCTCCGTGCATACGTCGTGCGATGGAGGCGACAAGACGCAAGTTCGATGAGACAAACCGCTCCTTAGCAGCAGCCAAGATCCGTTCTTCCTCGCGCGTGCGCTGATCACGACCTTGGAGCTCTTGCACAATGGCGCTTAACTGAACCTCCTCGTCTCGTGAGAGCAATGCTGCACCCGACAACGAGGCCAAGAAGTCGTCGGCCTCCTTGATCGTGAAACCCGGCCTAATAACCTGCAAAGACTCCCTCGCGGCGGATTGACCATCGTGTCTCCCCTTCGCCGAGGTACGCCTGTTGCTAACCGACTTCGGTGTCGTCGACACCACAACCCCATCATCATCGGTGGTCCTGCTTGTAGGAGCTCGTGATAGAACGGCATCAGCATCCACGACGCTCATCGGAGGATCCAACTGTTGAGTACTCACCTCGTCAACTGCTGGGGCTGTCTCCACCGACTTGGGCCTGTCAGAAGGTGTCGCTGTTTTCTTATGACCGTCTGTCACCTAGTAATCCTCGAGAACTGGGTGCCTGTTCAGAGGGTTGGCTGGAAGATCTCGGTCCACTTCCCCACCGGCATGCGAACGCATGGAGACCAACCAATTGATTAACTCGCCACAGGGCTCCATCCTCGTTCGATCCCCCTGAAGCTCCTCGATCAAGAGTCGTACCCTCGGGACCTCCGCAATCAGCGCGGTTAACTCTCTTGCTGAGACCCGTAAAGAACGCGTCAATTTCGCAAGTTCGAGCTTGGACTCTCGTAGCACGAGCGTGGCTATCACATCAGCGCTGTTGTCACTCTCCGGCTGTTCGCTGGCCAGCCGAAAAAAGAGCTGCAGCATCGTCTCGGATGCTACCTCCCCTAGCCGCTGTTGCACCTCCCAGAGCGAAGTGGTACCATGAATTGCCTCCACGATCCGTCGGTGTGTGGGGTCACGGAAGAGCTCAGCGACGACAATTCCATCCAGCCCTGCAGGGTCGTGGACCAAGAGCCGAAGCGCCTCAATCGCCGGTCGGTCCAGCGCTGCTGCTTCTCCAACCTGTTCGTCGACAACTCGAGAACGTGGCCCCTTTGGCAGCTGCACCATCAGCTCGTTGACAGAGAAACCAGTTCGATCAGCGATCAGAGCCACGTACTCTCCACGAATCAGGTGATTGGGATGTCGCTCAATCATCGCGATCGCCTGCTTCGCCACACGTGAACGATCCTCGGTGGAGCCGAGATCCCCGCTTCCCAACAGACGCTCAAGTCGAAAACGGGTGATCGGGACGGCACGACGAAGGGCCTCCTCCACCAGGCCCGGATCCTTCACCGCCGCATCGGCCGGATCGAGATTATCCGGCAATGTCACGACATCAAAGACCACGCCACGACTCTCCTCCTCGCCCCAGAGACGCTCTGCAGCGTTCTGTCCAGCGGCATCTGCGTCAAAAAAGAGGGTGATGCGACGAGCGAATCGTCGCAAGACATCGAGATGTTCCTCCGAGAAGGCGGTGCCACAGGTCGCCACCACATTCGAAATACCGATCTGATCGAGCGCGATCACATCGGTATAGCCCTCGCACACAATAACAACACCCTTCTCCACGATTGACGAACGCGCCCGATCCAAGTTGTAGAGGGTGCGACGCTTACGATAGACGGGTGACTCCGATGAGTTCTTGTACTTCGCCGCCTTGCCGTCGAGTCGTTCCAACTCCTCAGGAAGAATCCGCCCGCCAAAGGCGACTACCCGGCCGGTCGCATCTCTGATGGGGAAAACAATCCGCCCATGCATGTGATCGACGAGCGTGCCCTGTTGGTCGCGGTAACCGAAACCACCTTCCTCCCAATCACTCGGCTCGATGCCGAGACGCGCGAAGGGCAATTGTACCCGCATGGGGGAGAGCCCAATCCCAAAGGAACGAATGGATTCGGAGGAGATCCCGCGCTCATCGAGATACGCACGAGCTGACTCGCCACGAAGCGGATCACCAAGCTGTGCCTGATACCACTGCGCGAGTCGCTCATACCCGTCATAGAGTCGGGTTTTGACGTTACGATCCGTCGGCGTACTCGTCGTCTGCTCGATCGTCACATGTGCACGATCTGCAAGGTACTCGAGCGCATCGACAAAATCGATCCCTTGGGTCTCCCGGACAAAGGTGATGGCATCACCTTTGGCATGGCAACCAAAACAGTAATAGACGCCGTCCTCGCCGTTGACCGAGAAGGAACCCGATCGTTCTTGGTGGAAGGGACACAACCCCACGTAGCGGCGACCGACACGCTTGAGCGCCACCGAAGCACCGATGAGGGTAACGATATCGGTAGCATCCAGGACACGCCGAATATCAAGCTCAGAGTAGCCCACTCTGCGAGCTCCTTCCCTCACGTACTTCCTTCTATAGGCTAGCACCCTCACGGATCAGTGACTGAGCAACAGCAAGGCGCGCAATCGGCACCCGATACGGGGAACAACTCACATAGTCGAGCCCGATCTTGACAAAACTGGCAATTGAATCAGGATCACCACCGTGCTCGCCGCAGACACCTAGCTTGATATTAGGCCTCGTCGATCGTCCCCGCTTCGCTGCGATGTTGACAAGTTCAATCACCCCTTCAGCGTCGACCACCTTGAACGGGTTAGACGGAAGCAGTCCCTGGGCAAGATAGATCGGCATCAACTTACCCTCCACGTCATCCCTAGAGAAACCATAGGTCAATTGGGTGAGATCATTGGTGCCAAAGGAGAAGAACTCGGCGATCTCAGCGATCTCCATCGCCAAAAGCGCCGCTCGTGGCGTCTCGATCATCGTTCCAAAGAGCACATCAAGCCCGTCATCAGCACCGAGTTCTGCCAGCGCCACCTCCACCCACGCGTGGGCATAGGCTAGTTCTGCTTTAGAGATCGTCAAAGGGATCATCACCTCGACGTGTGGTTCACCACCTGCGCGCTTGAGGTCCATTGCCGCCTCGAGCAGTGCGCGCACCTGCATCGTGTACAGCCCTGGCTTGAGCACTCCCAGGCGCACACCGCGTACACCCAGCATAGGGTTGAACTCTCGCCATGTCTTGGCTGCCTCTAGAAGTTTTGCATCCTCCTCGGTCAACGTCTGATTGCTCTCCTTGATAAGGAGCGCATCGATATCTGGCAAGAACTCATGGAGTGGCGGATCAAGGAGTCGCACCGTGACCGGCAGACCATCCATAGCGCGCAAAATTTGGAGGAAGTCCTCCCGTTGGGCCACGCGAAGTTCTTCAAGCGCCCGCTCCTCATCGGCTGGAGTGTCTGCCAAGATCATTCGACGAACGATGGGCAATCGGTCCTCAGCAAGAAACATGTGTTCAGTACGACAAAGACCAATACCCTTGGCACCAAAGCGGCGAGCTACCTCAGCATCGGGACCAGAATCCGCATTCGCCCGTACGCTCATATGGCCAGCAGAGAGCTGGTCAGCCCACTCGAGGAGGAGCTCGAGCTCCTGCGGTGGCTCAGCTGCCTCAAGTGGCAGTCGTCCAAGCGTTACCGTCCCCGTTGAACCATCGATAGAGATCTCATCTCCTTCGTGCAGCTCAACATCTTCAATCTTTGCAAAGCCATTCTCGAAGATCAGCTGATCGGCACCAACGACAGCAGGTTTTCCCCAACCTCGAGCAACCACGGCGGCGTGTGAAACCAAACCTCCACGGCTCGTCAGGATGCCATTAGCGGCCAACATGCCGTGGACGTCATCAGGCGAGGTCTCCTTACGTACCAAGATGACCTCCTCGCCCCGTTCGTGTGCGCGAACTGCATCGTCAGAGGTAAAATACACCTTCCCTACTGCCGCTCCGGGTGAGGCTCCAAGACCAGTCGTGAGGACCTCGAACTTCGTGGTCGCAAACTGTGGGTGTAACATCTGGTCAAGATGATCAGGAGAGATGCGCAAGAGCGCCTCCTCCCGGGTCAACTTGATCCCGGCATCGCTCGTCATGGCCACCGCCATACGCAAAGCCGCGATGCCGGTTCGCTTACCAACTCGTGTCTGTAGCATCCAAAGCTTGCCCTGTTCGACGGTGAACTCCACGTCACACATATCTCGATAGTGCAACTCAAGACGTTCGAAGATATCCATGAGTTCGTGGAACACCTCGGGGAAATGGGTCTCCAGCTCTGCAAGCGGTTCGGTTATGCGGACACCGGCGACAACGTCCTCTCCCTGAGCATTCACCAAAAAGTCGCCATAGACGCCCTGTTCTCCAGTAGCGGGGTCGCGGGTGAAGCCGACACCAGTACCGGAGTTATCATCTCGATTACCAAAGACCATTGCTTGGACATTGACGGCCGTACCAAGACGATGGTCGATACCCTCCCGTTCGCGATAGGCGATCGCCCGCGGTCCATTCCACGAACCAAAAACCGCCTCAATGGCGCCTCGAATCTGCACCTTTGGATCCTGAGGGAATGGACTTCCAGTCTCCTGAGCAACAATCTCCTTATAGGCGCCGACCAGGTACCGGAGCAGTTCCGCTGGAATCTCACCATCGGAGTCGACCCCCGATAGCTCCTTGGCAGCATCGAGCAACCGGTCGAACTCGTCCGATTCAATACCTTGCACAATTCGGGCATACATCGCGATAAAACGGCGATAGGAGTCGTAGGCAAACCGAGGATCGTTGGTCAGTGCTGCCAAACCCTCCACGGAGACATCGTTGAGCCCAAGGTTGAGCACCGTATCCATCATCCCCGGCATGGAGAACTGCGCTCCCGATCGCACCGACACCAGAAGTGGATCGCCTGGATCGCCTAGACGCTTGCCCATCAGTTCCTCGAGTCCGGCCAGTGCGCGATCAACTTCGACCGTCAGCCCGTCTGGCCAACCCTCGTCGATATACGCACGACATGCGTCAGTCGAGATGGTAAAGCCGTGGGGCACCGGAAGTTTCAGCACCGAGGTCATCTCCGCTAAATTGGCACCCTTTCCTCCAAGCAAGTGCTTGAGATTCATCGGGGCTACCTCATGGGGATAATCGAATGAGAACACAAACTGCACGGTCGTCTCCTTACCATCTGCCTGCCCTGGAAGCGCGACGAACGGGCTGTTCTCCCTCCGCCTGATCGCTCCAGTCTGTCCCTGCCCGCTTGTGGCGGTTTCTTACCTGTCAGCGACGTTGCCGAGGTATGCCAAGAGTATAGCCAGATACCCCGACCACCTAACCAAAGGGTGTGGCGACTGGGCGAGCCGTGGAGTCCAGTCGCTCCTGAAGATACCGCGTAACCTCAGTCATTGGAATACGCACTTGCTCAGTCGTATCACGATCTCGTACCGTCACCGCCTTGTCATCGAGCGTATCGAAATCCACGGTGACACAGAATGGTGTACCGATCTCATCCTGTCGACGATAGCGACGTCCAATCGACTGGGTCACATCAAAATCACAACTGAACGCACTGGCTAAGCTCGCAAAGACAGCATCTGCAGCCCCCTGGAGCTCGGGTTTTCGCGACAATGGCAACACCGCCACCGTATACGGAGCAAGAAAGGGCGACAAGCGCAAGACGGTACGTTCCTCGCCACCTACCTCGTCTCGGTCGAAGGCTGAGAGCAAGAAGGCCATCATCGCTCGCGTCACCCCTCCGGCGGGTTCGATGACGTTGGGAAGATAGCGCTCATTGGTTTGTGGGTCGAAGTAGGTCATATCCGTGCCAGAATGCGTCGCATGGGCGTTGAGATCGTAGGTTCCACGATTCGCAATCCCCTCAAGTTCGCCAAAGCCCCACGGAAACCGATACTCAATGTCGACGGTGCCCTTCGAGTAGTGAGAAAGCTCATCGGGATCATGTGGCCGTAAGCGCAGCTCATCTGCTGGAATCCCAAGGGTGCGATACCATTCGTAACGCTCTGTGGTCCAATACTGGAAGTATCGGTCAGCGAGTTCCGGCGGGGTAAAAAACTCCATCTCCATCTGATCAAATTCGCGCGTTCGAAAGACAAAGTTGCCGGGAGTGATCTCATTGCGGAATGACTTACCGAGTTGCGCGATCCCAAAAGGTGGCTTGAGCCGAAGCGCTCGCTGCACCAACGGAAAATTGACAAACATTCCTTGCGCGGTCTCGGGTCGTAGGTAAGCCACGGAAGCATCATCGGCGACAGGACCGACAAAGGTCCGAAACATCAGATTGAAGTCACGCGCCTCGGTGAGATCCGTGGATCCACAACTAGGGCATACGCCCTCGATCTGGTCCTCTCTCCACCGCGAACCGCATTTACGACAATCGACAAGTGGATCCGTGAAACCCGCTAAGTGCCCCGAAGCCTCCCAGATCTTTGGGCTCGATAGTATGGCCGCTTCGATCCCTACCACGTTCGGACGCTGTTGGACCATGAAGTTCCACCACGCTTCGCGGACGTTGCGCAGCATGAGCGCTCCAAGGGGTCCATAGTCATAGGTCGATCGGAATCCACCGTAGATCTCGGCTGACGGAAAGATAAACCCCCGTTGTTTTGCGAGGCTGACAATGGCTTCCATTCGATCAAGATCAGGCATATCGGGATTGTAGTAGGAGGAGCCTCCCCAACTGGTTATCGAGGCTTAGGAAGGCTGATTTTGGGTGGCCTGGGGCTCGAGCAGGGAGGCTACCACACCGGTGGAACGCAGACCTCTACCCACCACCTCCTTGACCAATCGAATAGCAAACGCTTCAAACTCCCGCCCACCTCGAGCGTCCTTGTCAATGAGCACCTCGCTGACGCGATGGGCGAGAATCAATGCCGCCTTCGCGAAGATCTCAGTTCCAACAGGTTCCCCACCACAGCCAGAACATCTGGGGGCAGAACTCGCGAAGTCAAAACCCGCGAAAGAACCAGGGGCACCACAGAGTCCGCACACGGTGAGGTTCGGGGCATAACCCTCGATATCGAGTAGTCGTACCAGCAGCGCACCCAGTAAGAATGGGCCAGGTTCGTCACCCATGAGGCGCAGGCCACGGTTCATCAGCTCGTAGACAACCGGATCAGGATGCCGATCAAGGGTGAGACTGTCGATCGCCTCAAGCCACTCCAACGCCGAGCCAAATCGGCCCGGATCAACCCTGACGCGAGCGAGATGCGCCTGCACGAGTGACGCCTGTTGGATGACGTCCAACTCTCGTCCGCGATAGAGAAGTAGATCGAGCTCGCTGGTCGGCTGGATTAATCCTGAGATACGACTCTTAGCACCCCGCACACCCTTAGCGACCGCCCGAACCTTACCGTGTTCGCGGGTAAAAAGAGTCACAATTCGATCTGACTCTCCGAGTGGCCAGGTGCGGATCACCACGGCTCGATCTGCGTAGGACTTCATCGATTACGAAAGCGCTGTCGCCGCCCGCCAAGCACCAACAGACCGATCAGCACCACGACGAGAATCATCAAACTCCCAAGTTGTGCCGCGCCACCTCGAATGGCGGCGACCGCCAGAAACAGCAACCCAAGACCGATCAACCATGCCAGAATCCGAGCGATCACATACAATATCTTCATCGACGACGTGGCTCCTTCACTCCCCCGTAACGGCGTGAACGCCCTTGGTAGAGACGCACCGCCTCAAACAGGTGTTCTCGACGAAAGTCAGGCCAATACTCGTCTACAAAGACAAGCTCTGAATAGGCCAACTGCCAGAGCAAAAAGTTAGAGATACGATACTCGCCCGAGGTACGGACCACAAGGTCCGGATCCGGCATCTCGGGCTGGTAAAGATAGCTAGCGATGAGTGCATCGTTAACCTGGCTGGGACGATAACCCGCAGCTACAATCGACTGCACCGCATCGACGATCTCCGCCCGCCCACCATAGTTGAAGGCCATCGTCAGGGTAAGAGTCGAGTTCGCTTGGGTGAGTTCCTCCGCCCGATCCATTTCGCGCAGAACCGAGCGCGGCACCCTCCAGTTCCGTCTTCCAATGAAGCGAATCCGCACACCGAGGTCGTTCAACTCGTCCCGCCGTCGACGAAGCAGGCCTCGGTTAAAATTCATTAAAAAACGTACTTCGTCACTAGGCCGTCGCCAGTTCTCTGTTGAAAACGCATAGACGGTGAGCCAAGAGATCCCTAGATCAAGCGCGCCATATACAGTGTCAAGCAGAGCCTCTTCCCCCGCCGCGTGCCCCTCAGTGCGTGGGAGACCAAACTGCTCAGCCCAACGACCGTTCCCGTCCATCACACACCCCACATGGACAGGAATCTTGGTCGGATCGATACCCTCGATCATGGGTTTCGCCGGAGCCGTGATCGTAGATGCTGCTGCATCGGTTGGCCGACCGCCTCCATCCAAAACTCCACGTCCAGCACATCCCCCTCAAGAAGAAAGATCCGTCTCGTGGCCGCAACTGGTTTCGAGGTCGGGGTATGTCCTACCTGAGTAGAATCCAAGGCGAGGCGATAGCCACCAGCGCGGTCCTCGATCCACCCGGTTAGCACCTCACTGATACCGGTCGGTTGTGCAACCACAAGCTCTGCTTGGCGTTCCCCCACGAACCGTAGGTAACCGACTTCCGTATGTAATGGTGAGCCATCACTGGCCTTGGTCATCTGTCGATAGGTTAAAAAGGGACGGCCAAGATCAGCCACTTCGACCGTCTCATGGTAGTCAAAATCAGCGATGGTCGGGTACCAACCCGATCCCTCGCCGCTCCAACGACCTATCATTACACTGCGAAACTCCATGGCCCTCCGAAACGTACTCCTCATCGAGCAACGCACTCCCCCATCGAGCTTAGCGCTACCATGCTCGACAGAGGAACCCTTCTCCTTTCCACAACCAAGGCCAGCGATGCCGTCGTCTGGGTCACCGGGCTACGGGCAATGGTGCCTTCGAGTACTCCGAGGACCAACCCGATCCTCATGACCCAGGCCAGCCGCCCATCAAACAACCTCAGCGCAGGGCTCATCGGCCTTGCCCGATACGCCAACCTCGCCTTGAGCGAGGAGTTGACAGGACCACGATAGTGATCGATGCCGGCGGACCGTATCGTCCCGCGTTGGCGCACTATAGTGTTCGGCGTTTGCGCACTATAGTGTTCGGCGTTTGCGCACCATGGCGATCTACGAAAGACCAAGAGGAGGGCAACTCCTTCGGGCCCTCATGGTCTCTCCCGCCACATCCTCTCGGTCTAAAGCTGTGGCATTTCAAGCGCTCAGATCGCTAAGGAATCGGCCCTTTGTCCGTGAGCTATGGGACAAAAGACCCCAGGTCTCTGTCCGTTCTGCGCACTAACATTACCACTAGTTGTCATGTTACTCCAGCATCGCTATCACAGGAAGGAACACTATCAAGATGGCTCAGACAAACACCGCCGTAAACCATACTCCCCACGATTGGTTAGCTAGGGCCTTGCCCGGTCCACTAGAGCACGAACGGGAACGTTGGTACACCCCAGAGCGCTCCATCCGCAACATCCATTGGATCCGCTTCCTACTGGTCTTAGTCGCACTGGCGGACGCTGCCGCTCACATCTTCGCTGCACCAGCAAAATCCGCTGAAGTAACTCTCTGGCTTGACGGGGAGGTCGTGATCTACGCGCTGATCGCCATGGTCTACCTGCTAGGTCTGCGAATGTGGTATCTACCCGCGCTTGCGTATAGCGCGCTCAACCTCATCCTCTTCTTCGTCTCGGGTTTCGTCGCCATTCCTGGCGTCACGACCGCTGCCCTCACTGGCCATCTCGCCTTTGCTCACTACTACTTTGGTCGCGGATTCTCATTAGCTGCCTGGATCGTGCTCCTCATCGTCGGAGCCGTGATGCTCAAGGTCGACAAAGGCTCGAAACTCAACGAATTACTGCGCGATTCGTAGGAGTCGCAACGACCGGTCAGCTCACTCCTGGTTGTGGACCCGAGTCGTCACTGATGGCTGGTCGGCTACGATGTTCGACTACTAACTCTTTATCTACACACCAACCACCTACCGGTTCGCATCAAACTCAAGAGGTCTGTCCAAAGCGATAGGTGGTTCACCCGTCAGCTGTGCACAACCTGGCTACACCGTTGCTCATGCACTGCCGTCAGCTTTGGGCACACAGCGTGATCAAAACTCGAATTCGTCAAGGCGACTGGCATCTCGACTCCACTCCTTGGCGACCTTGACCTCAAGCCGAACCCGATATCTCCCTCGAAGCCGTCGATTGACACGGCGTCGCACCGAGCGGAGCCGAGCTCCCCCCTCACCGATGAGTATCCCCTTTTGAGAGTCCCGCTCGACGTAGATAGTGACCGGTACCTCATCTTCATCATCATCCCAATCCACCACCCGGCACTCGACAGAGTGGGGGACCTCATCTCGCAGGCCATTCAAGAGTTCATCACGGACGACCTCGCCAAGCCAGATGCGCAGCGGCAGATCGACCTTGGTCTCTGCGTCGTACATCGCCGCTCCCTCGGGGAGTCGTTGCGAGAGCGCCTGGCGCAACGCGACAACGCCGTCGCCACGCTTTGCCGATGCCAACAGATACTCGCTGAGATCCCATCGCGATAGCTCATCCAACTTGGGCAAAAGCGCACCCGGAGCTACGAGGTCAATCTTGTTAATGACCACCAAATCCTCGGGGTGAAGCCGATCAAGTATCGCGCGTTCACGGTCGCTCAACGGCTTAGTTGCATCGAGCACCATCAGCGTGAGATCGGCACCGTCCATCTCACCCTCGGTGACGGCAAAGAGGCGGGCAGCCAGTTGGTCATGGCCAACGTCAAGCCCCGGAGTATCGACCAATACCAACTCGATATCGGGCTCACGAACGATCACCCGCACCGCTCGACGTGTCGTGTTTTTGTGCCATGACACCGTAGAAAGCCGGGCAGCTGCAATGGAGTTGATGAGTGAAGACTTGCCAACATTTGTACGGCCAACGATTGCAACAAACCCTGACTGCATCAGTTAGCCTCTCCGGTCCTGTCAGGATCGGCGAGGGGCACAATTGTAACGGTGGCGACGCGATGACCCGTCACATGAAGGACTCGAAACCGATACCCCGCCACCTCGACCTCCTCGCCAGCCGCCGGCAAATGTCCTAGTTGACCCACAATAAATCCACCAACGGTATCCCATCCCCCTTCAGGCAAGGTCACATGCAAGAGCTCCTCGATGTCATCGATGGCATGGGTGCCCTTGACCTGAATGCCTCCATCGGCGCCCGCTACCACCGCCTCATCCTCGGTATCGAACTCATCCGAGATGTCGCCGATCAACTCCTCAATCAGGTCCTCCAGCGTAACAAGACCCGCCGTTGAGCCGTACTCGTCGACCACCACGCTGATGTGGAACTTCTCCAGCTTCATCTCCCGGAGAAGATCGGCAACCGGCTTACTCTCCGGAACAAAGTGCGCCGGACGCATGTGTCTGCGCACCGCCTCATGGCCAGTGTCCTTGCGCTCGATCGCAAGCAAATCCTTCGCGAGCAGAATCCCGACCACATTATCGATCGATCCGTCATAGACCGGCAATCGCGAGCGACCAACCTTGACGATCACAGCGATCGCTTCATCGATCGTCGCTGTCGCCTCGACGGCGACGATATCGGGCCGAGGTACCATCACTTCCCGCGTGATCGTATCTCCGAAATTGATTACTGAGTGGATGAGCGCCCGTTCCTCATCTTCGATGACGTCACCCTCCTCCGCAGCATCAGCCATCGCGAGCAGCTCCTGCTCGGAGACGAAGGACGTGATGGAACCTCGACCAGGTGTCAGGAGCCGCGAAAGTCGTGCTACCCCGGAGGCGATCACCTTGATGGGCCAGAACTTGACCAACACCGAGACCAACGGTGCCGCAAAAAGCGCACTCTCGTCCGGGCGGACCACGGCGATGTTCTTTGGCACCGCCTCCCCAAGAACAAAAATTACCAGTACCTCAACAATGGTGGCGACGACCACTCCGAGAGGTCCAAAGAGATGGTCAGCAATGATACCGACCAGCGTGGCGGCAACGAGCTGTGCAACGAGGGTCACGAAAAGTACGGTGCTGAGGTAGGAACCTGGGTCCTCCACCATTGCGGCGAGTCGCTTGGCCCCCCGGCGTTCCTGTTCCACCAGCCCAAGGGCACGAATCTTCGAGGTTCGCGTCAAAGAAGTCTCTGCCAGGGACATGACCGCAGACAGTAATACCAGAAAAATAACGACAACCAGCGACCAGGTGTCTTCAGTGTTCATCGGCCGGCCTACTCACGCCCCCGACCGAGACGTGCAGCTTTCAAAGGGCGGTAGAATTGTTCCAACAACGCATCCTCTCGTGCCTCCATCAGCTCCGCTTCGGCATCAATCTCGTGATCCATGCCTCGAAGGTGCAGCACACCATGGACGAGCAATAACGCCAACTCATCCTCAAGCGTACCGTCATGGCCCCGTTCACCCTGGTGCTGGGGCGCGTTCCCGGCAGCGACGAGGGGGCAGATCACGATGTCACCCAACAGGACCGGGCGTTCCGGTTGCGGCGAGGTCGGACTTGGCCTCCGTGAGTCAGGGGATCCTCCAAAGGGTGGGTCATCCTCCTCAATCACAAAAGAAAGGACATCAGTTGGCCCGTTCATCGCGCGAAACTCAAGGTTCATCGATGCGATCACATCACGGTCGACGAAAAGAACCGAGAGCTCGGCCGGTCGGACCTTATATTCATGGGTGGCGATCTGCTTGGCCAGCGTATAGAACAAGTCCTCGGCTATCGGGACGTCGTCCTGTTCATTGGCGACAAAGACCTCTAACTCACTACTCACGATCGATTTGCCTCCGCCTCACTTCGATCATAGGCGTCAACGATCGCGGTAACAATCGGGTTGCGAACCACATCCCTTGAGTCAAGGCGGACAAAGGCCACACCCTCGATGCCAGAGAGTGTCCTCTCCACGTCGAACAGTCCGGAACGGCCACTCGTCAAGTCGACTTGAGTCACGTCACCGGTCACGACTGCCTTGGAACCAAATCCGATACGAGTGAGAAACATCTTCATCTGGCCAGGTGTCGTGTTCTGAGCCTCGTCGAGGATGATAAAGCTCGCGTTGAGCGTCCTGCCGCGCATGAAAGCAAGGGGGGCGACCTCAATCACCTGCCGTTCGAACAGTCGGGTGACCGTCTCGGGATCCATCAAATCATACAGGGCATCGTAGAGCGGACGCAGGTACGGATCGACTTTCGCATTGAGATCACCGGGCAGAAACCCTAACCGCTCCCCCGCCTCAACCGCGGGGCGGGTCAAAATGATGCGATTGATGCGCTTCTCCTGTAACGCCGCGACCGCGAGTGCTACGGCAAGGTAGGACTTCCCAGTACCAGCAGGCCCGATCCCAAAGGTGATGGTATTGGCTCCGATAGCCTCCACGTACCTGCGTTGCCCGATCGTCTTGGGGCGCACCGGCTTACCGGAGCGCGAACGCGCAAGCTCGACATCAGTGACATCCTTTGGGCTTGCCTCGGCCTCGACCATATCGATGGCCCGTTGGAGTGTTTGGGGTTCGATCGCATCACCGCGGTCAGCAATGGCCAAGAGCTCCGAAAAAAGTCGGATGACCACCGTCGCGTCAGGCCCTTCCACCATGATTTCATCTCCACGGATAAGGATGCGCGAGCGAGTAAATGCGCGCTCAAGAATCCGTAAATGCTCGTCATTACGCCCAAGGACGTTCAAAAGGGCTGGCGGGCTCGTAACCCGCAAGCGGCCCGTCATCGATGCCACACTCATATTGGCACTCGACATCGTCAAATTATCCTCACTCTCTCATCCACCATTGCGCTGCACTCACGGTGTTGGGTATCATCTGTTGACTCTCTGCTGACCAATCGCATGTACACGGTGACTCATTTGATGATTTCCGCCTCCATCATCACTCACTGCTCGTCTATGCGACGCCTTGGGATTGGCAAACGCCACCGCCTCATCCTGACTCTTGCGACTTCTTGTACAGGCACCAGAGTTCCTCGGCCCGCATGGGGGCCTGCGATACGACCGAATAGGTGGCGGGACACGACCCTGATCGTCCACGAGTGAATCAAGTAGTCGAATCAATTGAGCGATGGCTACGGTATGGACTTCAAGGATTTGCCTGCGAAAACGGCGACCGATGAGATCACCTCGAAACTGGTGAACGCACTCGATGAGATCGCCACCGAACTCACCTTCACCGAGGAGATCCGCCGCCACCAGCAGGCCTTGCGACGCCTCGAGACAAGCAGCTTGAGCGAACTCCTCGGATATCAGCATGGCGTCCGACTGACGATCGGTTTGCAGCAACTCCAAGGGAGAATTGCCGCCTACGGTCCCGACGCGCTCAGGCTTCTCACCGAGGGCGGTCGGACCCATCTCATCAGTCCGCCTGCAATCACATCGGTCCAATTCATCACTACACGCACCGAAGCGGCGGACGAACTTCCCTCGTTTCTCGCTGAACTCGAACGCATCACCAATGGGGGAAACTGTCTGTTGATGGACACCTTCGGTCATCGACACGCACTCGAACGACTGATTACGATTGCTGAGGACTACCTGTACTACAGGAGCCACGGAGGCATCCCCACCGCACTACGGCTTTCGTGCATTGCTCTGGTCAGTCCGGAACTCCCGGTCTCGTAAAACGCATTGTACCTACCACACTAGCATCTTGAAGGCCATTTCATCAGCGCTTTGGTCGCAATTATCCAAGCCTCCCTGCACGAGAAATACCCAGACATCGGCACCTATCTTCCTTCCCACATCGCCCCCATTCTCATTGTCCGATGCAGCGGGACCTCACACCAACGCTGCGGTGGTCATCTAGTGGCCACCTTACCCAGTCGATGAGCCGCCTGATCCGATCCGGCTCCGTACGGTCGGCAGGCTGGGGAACGACCCGCATACCCACTGGCGAGCTAGCGATGTGCCACCCCAACTGGTAGGAGATGCAGACAGTCTCCAGGTCAGGGAGGGCCGCTAAGGCCCAGACTCCACGTTGCCCCTCTGCGTTGGCAACAACAGCCACCGCGATGGATGGTCAGTCGCTGCCTCGAGCAAGCCCGCTGACTAAGACAAATGCTGCCATCGCAAGAGAGGCCCGCGCAGCCCGTTGGCCGAGCCCACCCCGGCCACGATGGCGAGCCTTTGCACCCCCGTTTGTTCCGCGGTCTCCCGCACTATTCCTGTGAGCACCAGGAACCCCACTGAGGGGCTAACCCTCTCCCCGGCACACCGACCTGGGCTCACATAAGGCCGGTACCTGGCGTGGCGACCACATGCAGTATTGGGCTACCCGTTGGCTTGGCAATCGCTTGGCTTAACTGCCCCTTGGAATGGCCACTGGCAACGCATCGTGTAACGATGTCGTGGTTCCCTCGAGACGCAGACCTACCTGCACCGTTGTCAAGCAAGGGCTGAGCCATCTCGGATGGGCATCCCAAGATGGCTCAGCCCTTAGGAACCCTCACTTCGCAGGCTGGCATCGACCTCGTCAAATTGGTAAAGATGGCGAAGGTCCCCCGGCGCAATACGGCTGCGTTCAACATAGTCATCAAGATCACCATGACGCAAGCGTATATTGCGCCCAATCTGGTAGCCCGTCAGCTGACCCTCATCGATCAACCGATAGAGCGTACGCAGTGACACACCCAGTCGCTCTGCCGCCTCCTTGGAACTCAACCACTTGCTGTCTACCACAAAGTTCCTCCATCTATCATTGTTTATCATAGTTCACCAGAGGATGACTTGACACGCCAGGGACCCGACCGCTAAGCTCCCGTACCGCAAGGATGCACAAGCGTCGCCAATGGATTGGTACGTGCGCATGCCCTACCCTCGAAAGGAGGGAGATCATGTCGCCACCCATACCCAAGGCGATGCGTCAAGAGCCAGGGAGGGACGATGCGATCGATCAGTACACCTACACGCGATGATGACCCCAGGTGGTCACTCAGGCGCAAACGCCTACGGGGCGCCCGACGCATCGAACCAGCGAGGCTGCGTTTTGTTGGGCTCGTCACCATGCTGGCGATCGCTGTCGCTACGCTCGCTGCCTCATTAGTGCACGAGGAACAACAACCCCATACCGCCTGGGTTCCCGTCGCAAAGATCGCCGTCCCCGCAGGAGCAGCCCTCCTTCCACAAGATCTCGAACTTCGCAAAACGGTGGTTCCCAGTTGGCTCACCGATGCCGTTCCTCATGATCCAACCACCTTGATCGGAGAGGTGACAACCACCGATATCACCCCTGATGAGATCATCGAAACCTCGATGGTGGCCCAGTCTCGCCCATCTCGCCCGTTACCGCTCATCACGGTCTCGGTGCCGACTTCGTCCGTTGGCCCAGGTCTGATCCAACCCGGTGATCGTGTCGATGTCATCGCCACCTACACGGCGGCGAGCGGAGTTGCCTCATCCCAAGTGCTCGCCGTCGATCTGGAGATCCATGCACTGAGTACCAACAACGGCACCTACCTCATCACCGTTGGCGTCGCGCACCTCGAGACCGCTCTCGCGATCTACCAGGCAGAACAAACCGGCAAGATCGCGATCATTGGCGCTACCGGGGTTGCGGGGCACACAACGCTGCAGAGCTATCCGCCGATCGGTGGCCCCCATGTCCCATAGGCCACTCCTTGTCGTCATAGAAGAGGATGGAGTTGCCTCCACGACGCTCGCCCACCTTGCCCCTCACGCCCACGATCTCCGTATCCGATGCCTTGATTCCCCACAGCCACTTACAGACCTCTGCGGTGGTGGACTCGTCATCACCTCCTTGCCATTAGAGAACCGCTGGCAAACGCTCACTTCATCAGTGGCCTTGACGCTCGACCCCTCAACCCTCGTTAAGATGGCGCACCAGGCCACAGCGCAGGCCCCACGTCGAGCACCATCGACTCGGAGCAGCACAACCAGTCCAGCCAGTGTGAACAGCCTCGACGAAGCTGGCGGCGCCGACGAGCAGTCCAGTGCTGCTGTCACGGCATGGACACCGAGTCCGTCAGTCGCACCGATATCCGATGCAGGAGTACCACCAGTACAGTGCTCACCTCCGGCCTCAGCGCCGATGACATCATCGAATCCGGTCTCCCTAGCGGACGGCGCGGTCACGCCTATCCCTCACAACCTCACTCACTCCCCCCGACGATCCGAGCCCATCCCGCCTCGCTCAGAGGAGGCTGGCGCGCCCGGCTTCCCTGGCCAGGAACCCATCCGCGGTTGCTACTTCATTCCGGTTCTGGGCATCGAACTGGGCCTGACCGCCCAACTCAGCTGCGTGCTCGCACAGCTCTTCGCCGAACTACATGAGACGATCTTGATCGACTTTGTTGCCGGAGGACTCCAGCGATTTCTTCATGACCTGCCATTGGAGACTCCCTCGATCGACCACCTTGCCCATGCAGCGGCTCCAGCCTCCATCGCATCATTCACGCAAATGATTGCACAACGGGGCTACCGTCTCCTCCCTCAGCCCCTCACACCACACACCGCCCATCCGCTCGATGCTGATCGACTCGAACGACTCCTCCAGCTCTTTGGCGAGAGTACGGCAACCATCGTCGCCCCGCTTGGGGCATCGTCGTACACCGTTGAAAACGGCTACCAGGCCGAAGGGGTTGATCTTCTCGCCCAGAACCTGCTACACCAAGCCTCGGCACTGGTGCTCACCGCAACGGCAGGCCTCACCTCCACCTACCAGCTCATCAATCTTGTCCGCCAAACCACCAGTGCTCTACCTACGATCCGCGAACTCATGATTGTGATCACAGGAACCCGAGAGGAGTTGCGCCGTGGGCACAACCTTCATCAACTCCTCAAGGAAGCGATACCTGAGAGTCTTACCCGTATCGTCACACTCGAGATCGTGATGCTCGGCACCATCACGCTCGACGACTTTCATGAGGACGTCCTCCCATTTCCATCAGGACTGCTCCGACCGTTGCGTCCCTTTGCCAAAAGGGCCACCCAGTTGCCGCCGATCAACCCGGGCCTGCAAGCTCCAATCGTCACTCACCCGTTCTACGAACGGGTTGATCCCCTGCTGGACTTCTTTGCCAAGGCCGAAGATTAATGCGTAACCCGCACGATATGGTCACCCTCGAGCGACCAGTCACCCTCCTGGGTCAGATAGGTGATCGTGGCGAGCGTCGACGCCCTCGCCGACCAAGCAACGATCGGATCCTCAATCGCGCCATAGATCGCCGCCACGAGGTCCACGACCACGCGATCACCGCCCTCGAGGAGTTGGCGGACCTGGTCGACTCGCTCAAGTCGGTGGGCTCGATAGTACGCGATGACCCGTCGCCCCAGGTCTGCCTCCATCACCGGTCCGTGCCCCGGTGCAATCATGGCGAACTCCGTCGCCTCCACCGTCGCCAAGGATCCAAGGAATTGCCCAAGGGAACCATCTGGGTGCAGAATCGCTGTCGTGCCACGTCCCAGGAGATGGTCACCACTCATCAAGACACCGTCGGCACTGAGATAGCTCACCGAGTCCGCACTATGTCCTGGCGTCGCCAAAACCCTGACCCCGCAGGCCGTCACCACTCGCTGAGCCAGCGGCGAATCACCGATCTCCGAGGCCGTGAGCAACGGCACGCCGAGTTCTTCAGCGGCCCGAGGACCAAGAGCCGCATGGTCAAGATGTGCATGGGTCGTGATAACCGCTCGTACGGCGAGCTGGCGAGCCTCGATGAGCATTCTGATCGCCAGCAGATGTTCCTCCATGTCGGGACCCGGATCGACCACGACCGCTTGCGATCGGTCGGGACCGCTCACAAGGTAGGTATTGGTGCCGTCCAACGTCATCGGCGATGGGTTAGGAGCAAGAATACGAATGACGCCTTTACTGACCTCGATAGGCCCCGGTGTTACCGGTGGCGCCTTGGGATCACGAGGATCTTGCGCGCTCATCTGCACCACCGCCATTCAGGCTCCGCTCGCAGTTGGATCATCGCTACACACAACACCGAAATCCTCTTGGTCAAGTGGCCTCCTGTCGTCATCAGCGTCTGCCTTGCCACAGCCGCCATCTTAGGTCATACTATCGGTGAGGGCAGGACGCCCTCGGATCAAGCCACCCAGGGAGGGCGATGATGCGGTCGACATCGGGAAGGATCACTGGCTTTCTCGAATACTGCGCGCTGGTGGAACAGCGTGTTCAAGCCGTGGCCAAGCAGGAACATCTTGATCCTGACGACCCCAGTTCCACAGCTCGCATCCGCGAACTCGCCCGTTCAGAGATGGAGCATCTCACGCCCGGTATCGACCTCCTCAGTCAAGCGTCAATCGCGGAGCAGGTTTCCGATTATGTCACCCGAAGTATGCTCGGCGCTGGCCCGCTCCAACCACTCCTTGAGGATCCGCACCTAGAGGAGATTATGATCAATGGGCCGCAAGAGATCTTTGTCATTCGCTCAGGCGCTGGTCATCTGCGTTATCCGGAAGGCTTCTACCACGAAGCACACCTACGCCGGATTATCGAGCGCCTCGCCGCTCAGTCGCTTGGCAGCAGCCGCGCACTCGACCCATCTGAAGGAATCCAGGACATCAGCCTCCCTGACGGCTCTCGCCTCCATCTGGTGCACCCGGAACTCTCCGCAACAGGGCACATGCTGATCAATCTTCGCCGGGTCTCGCATCGAAGCAACCACGGCGGCCAACAACCGCTCCATCAACTACTCGTCCGGGCGATGAACGAAGGTGCAACCGTCGTGATAGCCGGACTACCAGGCTCCGGCAAGACTACCCTGGCAAGACTCCTCCTCGCTCAGGTCGACCCGCGAAGCCGCATCGTCGTCGCCGAAGAGGTCGCCGAGACCGGAGTTGCGTTAGCCAATGTTGCTCATCTACAGACGCGACGAGCCCGTCGGGGCGCCACCGCCATCGACCTACGGACCCTGGTTACTGCATTTTTGCGAATGGCACCATCGATCGCCGTCGTCGGAGAGATCCGCGATAAGGAGGCGTTGCCCTTTCTCCTCACCATCACCAGCGGCATTCCTGGACTCACCACGATCCATGCACGAGATGCCCGAGGTGCACTGACCCGGCTACGGCTCCTCTCCGAGCTCAACGGCACCGGCATCGGGAGCTCATCGATGAGTCAGTTGATCGCTGACGGCATCGACATCGTCGTCTACCAAGCAAAAATAGAGGAACGCTTCACCATCACACAGCTCGCCCTGGTCGAAGACATCACGAGTGGAAGCGGACAGACCAACTTCGTCACCATTGACCTTGACATCGCGAATGGCATGCTGATGGCTCCCATTCCTCAGCACGCCCGAATCCTTCAGCGATATCCGGCACTTCGCCAACCCATGACGGCGGTACCAATTGGAGAACTGGCATGATTGGAGATCTCTGTTCGTTCATCGTGATCGGCGCGGTAGTGGCAGAGTTACTTCGCAACCGGCGTCCACGAGTATCAGGTGGTCTGCGCTTGCAACAAGCAATACCCGTACTCTTGATGGTTTCGGTCATTGCGCTGGTACTCTCACCCATCATCGGTCTGCTCGCAGGTCTCGCGGCTCTCACGATCGTCATCGTCGATACCTCACACAGCTCCGAAAAGCTCGCCTTTGCGTTGAGCGGTGCCTGGGCGCTCGTTCTCGACGAGACAGCCACAAGGATATCGAGTCTTGGTGATCCGCTGCCGAGCGCCTTCTTTGGGGCCGCGCACACACTTCCGGGAAACCTTGTGGACTACGTCGATGAGGGTGCAAAGATCTACCAACTCACCGGTGATTTCCAAGGAGCGCTTGGGCCGCTTAGCGCGCGACTCCCCTTCGGAAGCTCTACTGAGACGCTGAAAATTTTGGCAAGCCTCACCAGTCTCTCTACTGCCGAAGCTCAGACCGCCCTCGGGGTGCTTGCCGAGCGCCATCGCGAAGACCACAACCTCACCTTGGAGCTCCAAGCGAAACTCTCAGGCGCGAAGCTGGCGCGAGCCTTCGTCGTAGCCGTCCCGCTCTTCCTCTTACTCATCGGTATCATCATTGGCGGCGGCGTCGCCGCCTATCTCACTCCACTCGGTCTGACCATGGGCACCATCGCGCTGATCATCATCACGCTGTGTTGGCTCTGGGCTGACCATTATCTCACACCGTTGGAGCGTTCGCGTACCAGCACCCGACGCCAATCCCACCTCTTTTGGCTCCTGGTTTGGTCGCAACCATGATCGCTCGGTTGATCACACTGCTGGTGGTCGCAGCATTGATCGCAATCGCTGCTCGCCTCAGCAGACACAACTCCACAACCCGACAGCATGAGCGACTCCTTCGCCACCTCCGACCGGCCAGAGAGCGCCAACAACCGAAGAGGGCCTTGCTGGGCAGCCTCACCCACAGCATCGATCGAGAACTCGCAATCCTCCTTGCCGACCAATCCCTCACTCGTTTCCTTCTGACCATCACGAGCAATGCCACCGCGGTCACGGCGCTCATCGTCGTCATCCTCACGATCATCGAGCCGACCGTATCCGTCGTGGTACTCGCCATCCCCCTCTGGCTGCTACTCGTTGGAGTGCAGCGGCTCCTACTGTTAGGTGCGGCGCAGCAAACCAAGGAGGCGCTCCGCGGCGACCTGCCCCTGCTTCTCAGCGAGATCCAGGCATCCCTCGAGAGAGGTCACTCCCTGACCACCACGCTCATCATCGTCGCACGCACGACGCAGACCGCATGGTCAAAACACCTGGTGCGGGCATCCACCGCACTGACCAGAGGTGAGCCGACCTCCGGAGTACTCAACGAACTCGCCGACGCGCTTGGGGATCCTGAGGTCAGCCGTGCCTTTACCCTTTTGGCGCTCTCCAACCAACATCAGGTCGCGCAACAACTCGTTGGCCAACTCCTCACTAAGGCGAAACTTGACCATCACCATCGACTGATCGCCATCGCCGGCAAGAGGGAGCAGCTGATTTGGATCCCCGTCGCGCTCGCGACACTTATTCCCGGTGTCCTGCTCGTCATCGTCCCACTCATCAGCTCCTTGAAGCTGCTCGCCTTGCGTTGAAGTTGCTCGTCCTGGAACACAGAGTATTGCTGTCGCGGAGGGTGCCTCTGCGAGGGGCACTCGGCCGATCCAAACTCCACACAACCGCTCGGTGGATCATTATCTGTCTGGCACATCCTCTGTCCTGACGGGATAGGTCCTGACGGGATAGCTAACAACGCGCCATCGCGCAGCGGACAGGCAACGGATCCTCACCGAGTTCACTAGGTGAACGACTAGCTGGCGATGGCAGTGATCTACTTCTGGCGTTAGGCTATCTCTGTTGTGCGACAAAGGGGGCAAGCGTGGGCATCGATCAATCCTATCTCGACTACTCCAGCCGTGACGATCGGTTGAGTGGTGGAGCGCGACAAATACCGATCACCACCCAGGTGGGGTCCTTTAACGTTTGGACGAAACGGATCGGCAATAACCCCAGCCTGAAGGTCCTCCTCCTCCATGGCGGTCCTGGGGCAAATCATGCCTATTTCGAGGCCATGGATAGCTATCTCCCCGCGGAGGGGGTCGAATACTACTACTATGACCAGCTCGGTTCGAGCTTTAGTGACAAACCTGACGATCCACTTCTCTGGGAGACAGAGCGTTTTGTCGACGAGGTCGAACAGGTTCGTCAGGCTCTCAACCTTAACCGCGACAACTTCGTACTGCTTGGACACTCCTGGGGCGGCATACTCGCCATCGAATACGCCCTCGCACATCAAGAGCATCTTCGTGGGTTGGTGATCTCCAACATGATGGCGAGCGCGCCAGCCTATACCGCCTACGCAGAGCAGGTTTTGATGCCTCAAATGGATCAGACCGTCCTCGCCGAGATCAAAGCGCTCGAAGCCAGCGGGGACATCGACAACCCACGCTACATGGAGCTCCTGATCCCCCACTTTTACGAGTATCACACCCTACGCATGCCAGCCGATCAATGGCCCGATCCGGTACAACGCGGATTCGATCAGCTCAATCAGCAGATCTACGTCTCCATGCAAGGACCGAGTGAGTTGGGGATGAGTCCGGACGCCAAGCTCGCCAACTGGGACCGCGTCGACGATCTCGCAACCATTGCGGTACCCACACTCGTCATCGGCGCCCGATACGATACCATGGATCCAGCGCACATGGAGATGATGGCGAACATCCTGCCCAACGGTCAGTATCTCTTCTGTCCGAACGGCAGTCATATGGCGTTCTATGATGACCAGGAGACCTACTTCGCCGGACTCCTGCAGTTTCTGCGTCACCTCCCTCGATAATCGCTTCAACCACCATGAGGAGCCTTCCCGGTACGTTTGCGCCATCGTCGATGCACGAGCCTCATCCGCGCTACCCGCTGCCATAGTGGATTGACTCCTCTCGATCACTAGGCGAGCGCACGTAAGCATCAACCCTTGCGGTGCTACGACCGTCGCCCGATCTTCATGCCGGCTGCATGACACATGCAGGTCTCGCTCGACGGGTACCCTTCGAGCGACGTGCCGACACGTACTTGCAGCCGTTGCCACCCCCCGCGGCGAGGCGCCCACCAACCCCCTCGACTCGCAACCTCTACTTCCGACATCCGGTCACCTCGATGTCGGCCGTCCACTACTGCATCGACTCTGTCATCGACTCTGTCATCGACCGCATCTCCTTCGCTGGTTGCCCAAACGAGGGTCCGCAGAGAAGGGCTGCAATATCCGCACCCAAGCACAGCCGCCCTGCACTGACCTCCCTCTCCTCCTTCCGCGCCACCGGACCCCACGATCCCTCCGATCCCCACCGTCCACTCCAACCGATACCAGCACCCACTCTGCGATGCCGTTCCTGAACAAGCGGCGACTACTTGTCGACCGGGGACGTTCACCAACCGCAGCTGAGCAGTCCGGACATCTGCAACCAAGCCGAATGGGCGTCAACGTCTACAACAATGATGCCCAGTGCCGCTCCGCGAAGGGCCGATTTGCGAAGCTAGTCTGGCTCCATAGCTTGCCTTCCACCGCCACCATTCCAGTCTTCTCATCGCCACGCACACCAAGAGTGACAGCTCAACCACTCACCTGGCTATGCCTTTTGTTGAGGAGTGATCACGTCATAGAAATAATCAGATCTACCAAATTTGGCCGCCCCCACGCCACCATACCTGCCCGAAAAAACTCGCCGTGATGCCTTGACAGGTCGACCAGAGCTATCTAAGATAGAGAAAATCCAAGGAAGGAGAATGCAATGCCGACATGGAAGTTGGCGCGAGTATCGTCGACCGTTCATTACGCGGTTAGCCGGTGCATCGTGACCCTCACACTCATCGCCACCGACCTATGGGGGTTTATGGGCACCCAACTCGGCGACTTAGGCGATGAGACAGGCGAAGGGGTCATTTCAACCGCCATCGTAGTAATGATCATGGCGTTCCTCGCTGTGGGGCTCTGGGTCGCGTTCAAGCTCATCATGTCAAATGCGACAAGCTCGATCTCGACCCAGGTCTCACAAATTGGCCAATGAAGAGGCAACTGATACCAGTACCAGGGCTTCAAAGACCGAAGAGCCCCAAAATCTGTTCCACCCTAGACGATAGTACGATCAGCCAATCGCGAGGGTTCCAGCGTGGTAAGATCCGATGGAACCCCCTGGCTGCTAGCACGCCAGGCGATGTCGTAGCCGACGGTCTGCCGACTAGCACAATTCCCAGATCGATTTCCTCGATGCGAGAGAGTGGTGGCTCTTCCTTGCTAACGACACTCGTTGCCGGGACCGTGGGTATGATTCTTCTTATTCTCGCCGTCCAATCCACGACCGCAATCATCGAATGGGTACAGCTCAATGCGCTCGCCAACCGCACCGCAATACTGGCCGCCAGTAATCTATCTCAAGGCATCCCCTTTGCCGTTCATAGTGCCGAAAACTCACTCGCATCATCCGGTTTATTAGGCTCACACGACACCGATATCCACTGGTCCATCAATGGGCAAACCGTGACGCTTACCCTCCAGCGATCCATCCCACTTCTGACTGGATCGACCGCTCTCTCTGCTCGCGCTACCGCGTTGGTCAACTAGCCGACATGATGAGACCATTGGTCATGCCAGCCGAACGGGATCAGGTGAGCACCGGAGGATTCATCGATCTCGTCACCCTCCTCTTTGTCAGCGTCATCGTGCTCCTGGTGCTTATCCCCTTCCTTATCGGCACGATTCGAATCGTCAGCCTCAAACAGCAGCTCGATCAACGCGCATGGAATCTGCTACGGATCTCCACGCTAACGGGAGCCCTACCGCCATCGACGGTTCGCGTCCAGGGTGCAATGGCCAACATCACCCTGCAGGGTGCGCTGCAGGGTTGCCAAACAGACAGACTCATTCTCTCAACAACGCTCACCCTTCCAGGGCTTGCGCTGCTAGGAGCATCGATCGCAACGTATCACGTCATCGGTTCGGCAACGATCGCCACTGGTGCTTATCGCACTCCAGACCAGTTGGGATTCAACTGTGCTCCCTTCACACAGGGAAGCTAACCGTCGAGCCGCCGACAGCGGCTCAGCGCTCATTTTGGTGCCGCTCATCGCACTGGTGGTCGTCATCCTCATGACCATCGCCATCAACACCGCCGCACTCTATCTGGCGCAGCATCAGCTCACCGAGGTGGCTGAGGCCTGTGCCATCCAAGGCACCCGTGCCCTCGACCCAGTCTCCTACTACTCAGAAGGGGTCCTCGCTCTTGCCCCATCGGCCGCTCGAGGGGACGTCATGGCCTGCGTAGCGCACGAAAGCACTCGGCTCACCCACGTCACCGTCTCCTTCCCCACATCACTGAGTCTGACCGTCACGCTCACCCAGCGACAGCGGACACCCCTTCTCAATCTCCTCAGCATCGATCATGACTCGCTCAGTGCATCGGCGACAGCAGTTGCCCTGGCAAGTCCTCCTCATCGCGGCGCCTTCACCAGCGACAGGACCAGCTTTCACTGAGGTCTTGACTCATCGATCTTCGCCAACCCGACACCCCAGGGATCTCAAAGTGAGGGGCAAGGACCGGCTAGGGTGTTGAAGGTGATGCCAATTCAACACGTACCCGTCGATGCACACCTCTCCTCCGACCAACACCAACTTCTCATCGCTCGATCGCTTGGCTTAGCTCTGGGTCTGGAGACACGCGGACCGCTCGCTCGCCTAGAACTCAGTGAACCTTCGCCCGCCCCGGTGATCGCACGCGAGGCCAATGGTGCACGTTATGCCATCGCGAATCGACGAATACTCCTCGATGGGGCGACCAACTTTCGCGATGCTGGTGGTCGACAAGGCGTCGGTGGTGCCTTGGTCGACTGGCGCACTCACTACCGCTCCGAAAACCTGGCCAGGATCACCGCACATGATTGGGAGAGCATCGAACGTCTTGGCATTGACCTGATCATCGATCTTCGCCACGCCGACGAGTCTGACCTTGCACCGTCGAAGGCACCCGGTCACATCACTACCGTGCAGATCCCAATCGTTGGCAACCTCGCGGGTCATGCAGATGCCACGCGTGCACTCCTTGAGGGCCTAGTCGATCGAATCGACGACGAGGCGATGAAGGCGATGTATCTCGACCTCGTTGCTCAACACGAAAAGGATCTCATGACCGCCTTCGAGCTCTATCGCGACCACGACCAACCCGTCCTTGTGCACTGCACCGCCGGGAAGGATCGCACGGGTATCGTCGTGGCACTTTGGCAGCTCTCACAGGGTGTCAGCATGCGCGACATCCTAGAGGACTATCGTCTCTCGTCCCTCTATCGGACGTTACCACGTTTCTTAACTCTTCGGCCAGATCTCCTCGCCGCCCATGTCAACCCACGCAACATCCACAGCTACCTCTCAACGCAGAATGCATCGCTGACGGCGGCCCTCACAGCACTCGACGTCGACGAGATTGGGTCCCGTTAACGACACGGCAATTGGTGGAGCTAGGAACTCGCATCGACCTCCTGGGTCATGGGTGCCCGTATACCCACCACGTTTGTGGGGGTGTCAGGGAGCATGAAAGGCGAGATCGCCTGCCTTGATCGACGCAACACATTGCTCACAATTGCAACCCCCTGTAGCAATATTTGCGAGTGCAACGACTGACACTTGTTCCCTCTAGCATCTCTTGTTGGCGCACCAAGGTCCTGATGGAGTGCGATATTTGCGATCGACGACACCATGACGGCCACAGCATCACCTGCCTAATTGACAAGGTCGTAACAAAGCACTACGCTTTGGTCAGCGACCACGGATGTCGCAGCAGAGAACGAACAGCGTTCCAGACCGCTTCTAAGGGGGAAGAATGGCCGACGATGGCGCAACAATTGAAGCACTATTTTCTGAGGGACGAAAATTCGAGCCGCCAACACATCTGCGAGAGACGGCAGCGATCAACTCGCCCGCAATCTATCACGAAGGTGAGGACTACGAGACCTACTGGGCCAACCAAGCCGAACGAGTGTTGTGGAGGCGCCGGTGGGACCGAGTGCTTGATTGGTCGAATCCTCCCTTCGCACGGTGGTTTGACGGAGCCACCCTCAACATCACCGAGAGCTGTCTCGACCGGCATGCGGCCGCCACCCCTCACAAGGTGGCCTACTACTTCGAGGGAGAGGAGGGTGACACCAGAACCCTCACCTATGCCGACCTCTTGGCTGAGGTATCTCGGCTTGCGAACGGATTGAGTTCGCTTGGGGTCACCAAGGGTGATCGTGTGGCGATCTACATGGGCATGATCCCGGAATTTCCGATCGCATTGCTCGCTTGTGCGCGACTCGGCGCGATTCATTCAGTCGTCTTTGGCGGGTTCTCCCCGGAGGCACTCGCCGATCGTATCAACGATGCTCAAGCCAAGGTGCTCATCACCTGTGATCAGTCCCGACGCAAAGGCCAACTCGTTGAACTCAAAGCTTTTGCCGATCGGGCGCTCGAGAACGCTCCATCAGTCGAGCATGTCGTCGTCGTCGAGCGTACCGGCAACGATGTCGCCATGCAAGAGGGCCGAGATATCACCTATCGGGCACTGACCGAAAGCCAGCCTTCGGTCCGCGAAGCGACCGAAACCTCAAGCGAAGACCCGCTCTACATCCTCTATACCTCCGGCACCACGGGGCGCCCGAAGGGCATCCTCCACACCACTGGAGGGTATCTCGTCGGTGTAGCAACCACGCATGCGCAGGTCTTTGACCTTCGACCTGATGACGTCTACTGGTGCACCGCTGACATCGGATGGGTCACCGGCCATAGCTATATCGTCTATGGACCCTTGGCCAACGGAGCAACGAGCGTCCTCTATGAAGGGGTACCCGACTATCCGGATAAGGACCGCTACTGGGCGATCATCGAAAAGTACCGGGTAACCCAGCTCTACACCGCCCCAACCTCGATCCGTACCTTCATGAAGTGGGGAACGGAGTTCCCCGACCGCCACAATATGGAGTCGCTACGCATTATCGGCACCGTCGGTGAACCCATCAACCCAGAGGCATGGATGTGGTACCGGCGGGTGATTGGTGGAGATCGGTGTCCGGTCGTAGATACTTGGTGGCAGACGGAGACGGGGAACATGATGATCGCTCCTCTACCGGCCATCACCGCCGCCAAACCTGGATCTGCCACGATCCCCCTGCCCGGAATAGGTGCTGACATTGTCAATGAAGATGGAGACTCGGTTCCACTGGGTGGCGGAGGCTACCTCGTATTGACCCACCCATGGCCCGCCATGGCCCGCACGATCTTCGGCGACCCTGATCGATTTGTCGATACGTATTGGTCACGGTTTTCAAACCCAAGCGCGGGAGTTTGGCGCTACTTTGCTGGTGACGGAGCCAAACGTGACGAGGATGGCTACTACTGGCTCCTCGGACGCGTCGATGATGTCATGAACGTCTCCGGCCATCGGATCTCGACACTCGAGGTGGAATCAGCACTCGTCGATCATCCATCGGTTGCTGAAGCAGCAGTCATTGGACGCAACGACCCTATCACCGGCCAGGCGATTGCGGCCTTTGTCACCCTCCGATCGGGAATCGTTGGGAGCGAAGCCCTCATACTTGAGCTCCGCGATCATGTCGCAGACAAGATTGGGAAAATAGCACGGCCAGCCTCCATCGTCTTTACCGATGAACTACCAAAGACGCGCTCTGGGAAAATCATGCGCCGACTGCTGCGCGACATCTCCGAGCAACGCAAACTCGGCGACGTCACCACGCTCGCCAACGCCGATGTCGTGCAAGAGATCGCTGATCGAGCACAGTCGATGAAGGCCTCGACCGAGGAGTAGCACCTCATCATCAGTCACACCGCGCCAGGGGATGGGGGATTGCAGATGAAGACAACAAATTCGACCAAGACATATTGGTACCTCGTGGGTCATGATTGACGAACCCGTAAGGTCAATCTGTCACAAGGACTAAGCGCCCATCGCCAACACCGATGGGTCCAAACAGGGGGGAAATGGACGAGCTAGTTCCACACACGCTACGCCAACAACAGAGACGAAGGCTTCAACCACAGCGCCTTCAGCCACAGCGACAGCGATCATGTTCACCCGTCGATGTGCGATCGCATCGACGGAAAGCACCACCGTGGACAACCACTGCAGACCCCTCGAGCAACGGGTTGACCCTCTCTCCAGAACCAACGACAGGGGGTTGCCTATCGTATTAGAACTTCACGACCGCGGAATCAGGACCTACAACAATCTGCTCATCTACACCAAATCATCGTTCCTGTCGTACAGGAACACGTAAGTACCTTCTCACAGAAGAAAGGAACGTACATGTCAGCTAAGGAAACCTATGCGGATCCCGGACATTGGGCGGTTACTGCATTCTCAGCTACGTCGCTGATGCTGGGTATCATCAATGCCCATCTCATCAGTGGAACAGCCGTCGGCATTATCATCCCAACAGCCTTCATCTTCGGCGGCATCGTCCAGATCATCGCCGCCATCATCGAGGTTGCGCGTGGCAGCACCTTCGGGGCGGTGGCCTTTGGATCATACGGTCCATTTTGGATCATTGTCGGCCTCTATCTACAGTTCTACGCCAAGACCGTAGCTCCGGCAAGTGTCGGCACCGCCTTTGCACTCTTCCTATGGATGTTCGCGATCATCTCCCTCTATCTCTTTATCGCATCACTCAAGACCGACGTCGTCCTCGCGATCATCCTCTTCCTCTTAGTGATCACCTTCGTGCTTCTTGCCCTCGGACAAGGAATGAATTCGACGAGCCTGACGGAAGCCGGCGGTTGGGCAACCATCATCTTCGCTGTCCTCGGCTTCTACCATGCGGCCTCCGGCACGATCGCTTCGACATGGGGGCGGGTACTGCTACCGGTAGGACCGCTCACGCCAAAACCGATGGTACCACCAGATCAGGATCCACACCATGTGATGTCACCAGTAGATCGCTGATCTTACCAACCGTCAACGGAGAGACCCCTCTCCCTGCTCCAACCAGTGGCCGACGTCCCCCATGGATGTCGGCCACTGGCGTTTGCTAGTGAGACAGTCGACGACGTCAGCCCCGGTTCCCAATCATGTTCGGTCTCTAGCAATGTGGGCAATAACGATGGGCTCAACTGGACAGCGAGGCTATCAGCGCAGCGATCAGCGGTTCAAAGGGACCGCCTCTGAGTATCTGGTAGAGACGCGTGGCCGTCTCGTGTGCACCAGTGCGATCCTGCTCCCGTAGGCACACCGCGAGCTCTTCAAGCAGGTCTGGTACAGCCTCATAGACGGGAAGTTGATTCAGGCGACGTATCGCAACAGCCCCTTGGCTGAGACCGACGACGTCGCTCGCGATCGCAGAGCGCAAGGACCGCTCAAGTGCACTGATCACCTCGCGTTGTTGCTGACCGTCCATCTCGACTCTCTCATCCCGCTCTGACGCCACCCGCACCTCGCTCGCCAAGGGACCAACGGTGCCACCATAGCTTCAGGGTAGCAAGATGACCTGCTTTGGATCCCGCAGCTCTATCAAGGTGACCAGGAGATCACAAAACTGCTCCTCACTGCTCCACCGGAGCCGTTCAAGCAACGCCCCCGGATCATCGAGCGTGATGCCGACCGATCGTGACAGCACCTCGAGATTCTCGAGATCGCTGCGGTCGGCCTGGCCTGTTAACAGACCGAGCACCAACGAGACCCGCTCAGCAGGCCGACACTTGCCACGACCTACCTCATCAAGCACATCTCCAAGGGCGAGGGCTACCTTTTTCGAGATCCCCATATCCATGGGAAGAACCGTTGGCTAACTCGAAACGCGAAGGCCTAGATCATCCAAGAAGGCGATCATATCCTCGAATGAGAGTCCAAGAACGGCACCGATGATTTTGAGATCATCGGAACGCACGGTCATGACGCGGCCATTGAAATCCTGCCTTGAAACCTGGATCATCGACAGGTAGCGGCTAATGAGGTCGCGCTCGGGACCAATCATGGACGAGAGTCTGGCGAGGTCGATCGTACACTTGACCGACCCAGTCACCCGGGACCGCGCCACACCGGCGCTGATCTGTCGTTCAAGCCCTGCTAAATCAATCCGACTCTGATCGTCAGTCAACGAAGCTACTCGATCCCGATTGCTAAGTGCAAAGAACTCGCGACCGGCGAGCTCTGGTGGCAATAGTTGATCGACACCGACATGGTAGAACTCCGCGAGCCGCTGTAGTCGCGGTACCGAAATTGACCGCTCACCACGTTCATAGGCCCCTAGAACCGACGCCTTGAACTCCTTTTCAGAGATCGCCTCGACTGCTTGCAGCGAATAACGTTGCTGCTTGCGTACGGATCGTAACCGCTTCCCTACTTCGCGTGCGTAGTCTCGCTCCGCCTGATCCATTGACACTCCTCGCTCCATCCCACAGAGGTCACGCGTTTACTCCGTGTAGCCGTATACTACCAGGGTTTATCGCAAATACATACCAGTGATGCCCGTAATGTCGCCAAAAGTATCGAACCTGCTACCGCTGCCGTCTCAATCCGCAATATCGGTAGTCCAAGGCTCACTCTTGGTATGGAATCAGGTGCCACAATAGCGCCTGACTCGGGTCCAACGACCAGCGTCGTCACCCCCTTGGGTAAGGGGCCTCCAGCGGGATCGAGAATCGCCACACCCTGTCCCACGCTGGCAAAGTACTCATGCGCTGGCTTCGGAGGATCGATCACTGGCAACCACAGGCGTTCCGACTGCTGCGCTGCCTCACGAGCCACCCGCTCGAGGCGTTCCAGATGCGCCGGTGACAACTGTGCTCCACCGCGCCGATCATGGAGATCCGAGAGCAGATGGATACGGTCGATACCCGTTTCGGTCAGTTTTTGCACCGCCCAAGACAGTCGCTCACTTGAGGGCAAGAACATGGCAATCCCGATGTCGGGTTCATCGCGGGGCACAATCGAGATGTCTGAGAGCGGAACCAATCGCACTTGGGCCTGAATCGCCTCGATCGCCACCGTACGGAACCGGCCATGACCGTCCCCGGCGAACAGGCGAGCACCGTTGCGCAGACGACGCACCGATACGAGGTGATGAGCGAGTTGACGTGAGACGACCAGAGTCGCAAGATCGTCAACAATGATAAAAGGGTGGAGGCGCTCCATCCTCCGCTACGGCTTAAACGCCGACTTCAACTTCGAGAAGATACCATGCTCATGGTGACCGAGGACCTGTTCGCCACGCAACTCTGCAAGCTGACGAAGTAGCCCTTCCTCCTCTTCGCTGAGCTCTTTGGGCATCTGTACATCCATCGCCACAATCAGATCACCGCGACCGCGGCCCCGACCTGAGAGGACCGGAACTCCCTTACCCTTGAGGTGCACCGTGGCTCCTGGCTGCGTACCTGGGGCGACCTCAATCGTCTCGGGTCCATCGAGGCTCTCGAACTCCACCTGCGCACCGAGCGCCGCCTGTACGTAGGAGAGCGGCAGCTGCATCCACAGATCATTACCCTGTCGTTCAAATCTCTGCGAGGGCGCGACGTTCACATGTACATAGAGACTCCCCGGCTGGCCACCTCTCGGCGCAGCGGCGCCCTTGCCAGTGAGACGGAGAACAAGACCGTTATCAGCACCTGGCGGCACCTCGATCGTGAAGTGACGCTCAAGGGTTTTGCGACCCTCGCCACGGCAGTCAGGACAGAGATCGGTGATCACCTTGCCCTCACCATGACAGACGTCGCAGGTCATCGTTGTCACCATCCGACCGAGGAATGACTGCGTCACCCGCTTGACGGAACCACTCCCCTGACACTGGGCACAGACCGTTGGAGAGGTGCCCACCTTCGCACCTGATCCACTACAGGTCGGGCAGGTCGTGGGCATCTTTAAGGAGATCTCCTTCTGGCAGCCGAAGACGGCCTCCTCGAAGGTGAGATTGACCGCCGTCTCCATGTCCTCACCACGGCGCGGACCTGGTGCCTCCTGCCCACCAAAACCTTGGCCAAAGACCGTCTGAAAGATATCGGTAAAGTTTGGTTGGAATGGGCCACCACCAAAGGGATCGCTGCCCGCCCCACCGGAGGAGCCATAGAGATCGTACTGGCGACGCTTCTCAGGATCGCTCAGTGTGTCGTAGGCCTCAGTTACGAGCTTGAAACGGTTCTCGGCATCCTTATCTCCCCCGTTCACATCCGGGTGTAGCTGCCGAGCCAGCTTACGATACGAACGCTTGATATCCTCTGCAGATGCGCTGCGCGCAACCCCTAGTACCTCGTAGTAGTCGACCACGTTCCTCCTTATCGCACGGCACGCGCGACTTGCGCACTCAGTGCTTCAACCGCTGCTAGTGCTCGCGAGTAATCCATCCGAGTAGGTCCAATCAATCCGATAGAGCCCACGAGTTCACCATCGATCTCACAGGGTGCCACCACGAGCGAACACTCATTCAGTGCCTCAACCCCACCTTCGTCGCCGATGCTAACCATGCTGCCGGTCTCGATCAACGTACGGATCAGGTCCACAACATGCACATCGTGTTCAAGCGTCTCAAGTACTCTCGCAACCTGATCGAGCTGTTCGAGAGCGGCAGCCGTCTTAGAGAGCTCACGCACACGAAGTCCAACCTCTTCACGCACCCGCAGTTCACGTAGCGCTGCGGCTACTTCGCGGGTGACGGTAGTGACCAACGGTGCTTGGTCGTCCAACGGTGGGGCTACCCCCACGGCACTCGTATCCGTACTAGAAACCGTGTCGAGGTCGATGAGTTCACTCATGTCGGTACCCACCAACATCGTCGTAAGGCGAGCACTGACTTGACTCGCCACCTCGTCACTCACCTCGACGCTGGGGTGCACCGTCGTGCGTTCGACCGTGCCTTTGGACCCCACCACTACGACCAACAACGTGTCTGGGCCAAGGCAGAGCACCTGAATCGCCTTATAATCCTCCGTCGATACAGCCCAAGTCGTCATCACTGCGGTGTAGTTGGTCTGCTGTGACAAGAAGGTCAGTGACCGCTCAAGCACATCCTCAAGTGCGCCCTTTGCCGTACGCAAAAAGTCAGCGACGTCATGTTCAATCTTTGCCAACTCAACAGGATCGAAACGCAGGAGCCGATCAACAAAATAGCGATACCCACGGATCGAGGGGATGCGTCCTGCGGAGACATGAGGTTGGGTTAGATAACCCTCTCGCTCCAGATTGGCCATCTGGGAGCGTACCGATGCCGGTGACAGATCGAGTTCAGCTGACTCCAGGACGTGTTGGGACCCCACCGGAGAAGCAGTACGAATGTACTCGACAATGACCGCGAGAAGAATCGCCTCTTTGCGTGCGCCTAGTGACTGATCAACCATAACCGAGAACCTAACCTCAACAAAATCTTTGACTACGCTATCCCACTGGATTACCCTACTCAGCATTACCCCACTGAGTATTACCCTACTGAGTGCGATCGCACTCAGTAGCTTGTTCTATAGTCTAGCTTTCAAGAGACCAGGGTTGGTTTTTTGCTCAGAACTGCATGCATGATCCTCATCGGGCGTGCTACGTCGCAAGCATAGCTGATTCTGTTGCGTACGATTCGTTGTCGCATGCCCTTCTGTGCCGCATGCGAGGGAACATCGATACGCTGCACAGATGCGCCGCGAAGCACCGACCAGAGAGGGGCGGACCAATGGGACCTTGAATAGGCGACGCCACGACCAGATGGCTCATTCGACTCGGTAGTCGAGAGTTGAACCGACTCGACATTCCCAGAAGCCCCAGCCACAACATGGCAATACTCCAGATTAGGGACTAGGCCAAGCAAAGTACCAAACCACAGACAGCCACCAGACCATTCCGACGCCGACGGATTCAGCCCAAAGACGAGCTTGATCCACGAAAGACCTGTCTCGTACCACGCCACGGCGATACAACCGTGGAGCGACCTCAGCCCTCGACAGAGAAGCGGTAGCTCCTAATCCTTAGCGTGGGACAGCTGGGCCATGAGACGCGATTTACGGCGAGCCGCCTGATTCTTATGAATCACACCCTGGGATGCCGCCTTGTCGAGCCGCTTCAGTGCAAGACGCACGGATGCATCATCCTGGGTGGTAACGGCATTCTTGACGCGGGTCTTGAGCTCTGAGCGCACTGCCTTGTTTCGCTCACGCCGACGCTCATTCTGACCAATACGCTTGATCTGACTCTTAATATTTGCCAAGGTTGACTCTCCCAGTTGCGTTCGCCGCTTAAAAATCCGATCTCCCAGCATAGCATCAGGTCATGACTGGACGCGCCGTGGGCCTAAGCTTACCTCCGCATGCTGGACCAATCTCACATCCGTAACATCTCAATCATCGCCCACATCGATCATGGCAAATCGACCCTCTCCGATAGGATTCTGGAGCTCACTAAAGCCGTGGACCCTCGGCTGATGCGCGAACAGTACCTCGACTCGATGGATATCGAGCGTGAGCGCGGCATCACCATCAAAGCACAGAATGCTAGCGTTGAGTGGGGAGGTCACCGGATCAATCTGATCGACACACCTGGGCACGTCGATTTCGGCTATGAGGTAAGTCGATCCCTTGCCGCCTGCGAGGGTGTCGTCTTGCTGGTAGACGCCTCTCAAGGCATCGAGGCCCAAACCCTAGCAAACTGTTATCTCGCCCTCGAACACGACCTCGAGATCGTCGCCGTACTCAACAAGATTGATCTCCCAGCCGCCGAACCCGACCTGTATGCCAGTGAGATCGAGAACGTGCTTGGTATCGATCGCACCAGTATTCTGCGCATCTCAGCCAAGACCGGTCAAGGTGTAGCCGAGCTCCTTGACGCCGTCATCGAACGGGTACCACCACCAACCGGGGATCGTGACGCCCCACTCCAGGCGCTCATCTTTGACTCGCTCTACGATCAATATCGAGGGGTCGTTAGCTCCCTCAGAGTCATGAACGGAGTGATTCGCTCCCACGACCGTGTCACCTTCATGCAAGCCCAGCGCAGCCACGACGTGGAGGAGATCGGGGCACGTCGCCCAGTCATGACACCAGTCGCAGAACTCGGTCCCGGCGAGGTCGGTTACCTGATCGCGGGGATCAAAGACGTTGGGGAGGCACGTTCGGGTGAGACGATCACCCAAGCGCATCGGCCAGCAGATGCCCCACTACCAGGTTATGAACACCCAAAGCCGATGGTCTTCTGTGGCCTCTACCCGATCGACGGTGACGAGTTTGAGGAGCTGAGGGACTCCCTTGACAAACTCATGCTCAACGATGCCAGCTTCACCTTCGAACCCGAAACCTCGGCCGCACTTGGATTCGGTTTTCGCTGCGGCTTTCTTGGACTCCTCCATATGGAGATCGTTCGTGAACGTCTGGAGCGAGAGTTCGGCCTCTCGTTAATCGCCACAACGCCAAGTGTGGGCTATCGCGTACTCGACACCAAGGGTGAGCTCCTCGAGGTCGCCAATCCATCCGCGATGCCAGCCGCGAACCTCATCACTGAGATCGCGGAACCCATGCTGAAGGTCAACATCATCACACCGGCCACGTACATCGGTACCATCATGGAACTTGCCCAGTCAAAGCGGGGTGAGCTAGTGAAGATGGACTACCTCTCTCCCGAGCGGGTCGAGATCAACTATCGCCTGCCATTAGCGGAGATCGTGATCGACTTCTTTGACACCTTGAAGAGCAGAACCAAGGGATACGCCTCGCTCGACTATGAGCCCGATGGGTATCAGCCGGCCAACCTGACCAAACTCGACATCCTCATCGCTGGTGAACCAGTCGATGCGTTTTCTACCATCATCCACCGTGACAAAGCCTACGACTACGGGCGTCGGCTGGTTGCCAAACTACGTGAACTCATTCCACGTCAGTCATTCGATGTTCCGATACAGGCCGCCATCGGCACCAAGGTCATCGCGCGAGAGACGGTCAAGGCCTATCGCAAAGACGTTATCGCCAAGTGCTATGGGGGTGATATCACCCGCAAACGCAAACTCCTCGAGAAACAGAAGGAGGGCAAGCGTCGTATGAAATCAGTCGGTCGCGTCGAGATCCCACAGGAGGCGTTCGTCTCCGCGCTCAGCATCGGGAGCTAGCGCATCGATCGTCGCTACCGATCCGGCCCGACACGCGATGCCCAAGGTGACCCACCACTAAAACGCAAAGGCGCTAGACTGATGATGTGGTCTTTGCTAAATTCCAACGTAGTCAGGCGAACTGCCAGGGTCGTTCGACACTCGCAAACCGTATCGGAGTGACCGCCTTGGTACTCGTCTCTATTCTCCTCGCCTTGACGATAGGAAACCTGTGGCTCGGGATACCACTTGCCATCGCCGTGGCGGTGTTCGTGATCAAAAGGCGCAGCTGTCTGTACCACCTACCATCGCCGTCCGCAAACGATTGACCCACGACAAGTAGCCCACCACCGCTCATTCGAACGCCTCCTGTGCTACGCCCCACAAGTAACGCACCAACACTGCATCACCCACGCATTTGGCTAGCACCATCTCTCGGAAGCCAACCACAGTCGTGGTGAAGCCCTCTCGCTCACCAGGCCACCGTTATCAGCGACTTCACCATAGCTTTGGGCGACTCACCATCGTTTGACGGGTCCTCACTCGCGAGCAGCATCGGCAGGGCCCCTGCCTGGCACAGACCCAGTGAAGAGGAGGCGATGTACTGCCGATCTACCACCCACCCAGATCTCCATAGGAACACTGATCGGCTCTATAGCGAAGAGCCAGCATGAGGAGGATCCCCGCGTAAGCCTCAGCGCTCACCTCGTCAGATAACGGCATCGGTGGAGGATGAGAGCACCGTGTTCTACCTCCAGACCGGACAGCAGGCAAACGCTCGCCCAGGTCGCATTGCTAGCCCAATGCATAGCAAAGTAATGTGCGCAAAGTAAAGGACCTTTGGCCCTGGCAACTATTTTGAAGACAAACTAAAATGAACATATCGTGAGAGTAGACGCGGTAGTAAGGGTTATGGGATAGGAGTACAATCATGAAACTGACAAAAACGATTCTAGGACTAACAGGTGTTGCGGCATTGACAGCTGGCGCTACGGCGGCGACGGCAATCCTTGGCTTTGGAGCACAGGCATATGCTAATACTCCAAGTTTCACACTGACCTGTCCCGACATTCCTGTGGCCGGTACCGTTCCATTCACGGCGACACTCGTGGGTACAGCTACTCCCAGTATAGCGAGCAAAGGCTCCACCATCTCACTGAATGGACTCACCCTCGATGTAACCGTTCCAAAGAATTTGGTAGAGCTTGGAGTGCAGTTCAAACTCAAAACACTTCCTCTTTCCTTTGTGATCCCAGTCACGACAACGAATGGATCGCCCTCCACTATTGATGAGACGTTCTCCGGTGATCTCGCGATACCAGCAACCCCCGCACCGGTTTCCATCTCGTTACCTGCATCACCATCGACTGCCACTACCACCGCCACCACACCCGGAACCTTGGCCTTCTCTGTTCCAACAACCGGGGTGCAGTTCACTGTCGAAAACACCATTAAGAGTTCCTGCACCGTACCACAGGCCGAGACCATCGCTAGCACGACTGTGACCTCACCGAGTTCAACAACCCCGCCGTCATCATCGAGTACTCCCTCACCAACACGCTTGGTCACCGGACCTCCACAAGCCCCGGGCAGCTCACCCCTTCTGCCGATCGGTGTCGGTGTCGCGAGCCTGGGTGTAACGACTCTCATCGCCCTTGAAGTGAAAAGGGTGAAGGCAAAGGCGGACGCCGGATCCAATTCATAGCCGGCAATTTGCTCAGGGGATCCGCTATCCGCTGACTTCGCACTCCATGGTTACGCTGGTAGTGGACTAAGTGACAGAGCGGAGCTTCGGTCGATTTGCGTCTGGGTCGCTGGACCATGGTCCTAGTCAACGTCACAAGACAGCCATAATCCGGAAACGACAGCATGCACGAGTACTTGCTGTCTCTCTTACCGCCAGCGACCGGCCCAATCAAAGCGGTCTCGATGCGCAGGGTGCATCGGGCGAATACACCCTGCAACACCGATCGACTCGAGTAGTACGGACCACAAACTGGCGCACGTTAGCGGAGTTGAAAGACGAACGCAAACGACAATGGAACCTGTAGACGCTGCCCATTGCGCGGTAGCCTACAAATACGGCCAGATCCTAACGCCCACAATCGAGACGATGGCCTCCGTCAGCACCCTACGACATCGCGTACTCGCTGCGAACGGTGTGCAACCAAACTCAGAGAGACCCATATTTCGCTCCGATCGACGTTCCCACATCATGCAGCAGCCAATACCAGCAGTGTAGCATTTCGCTTGCGAAGCTGCATGCTGATCGCCTCATTAATCGGCAGTAGAACTCCGACAAAGGTCCAGATTCCTACAAGTATTGCCAAACTGATAACATCAACGATAGTACGTCAACAGTGTAGAACGAGCTGAGCCTGATCGATGATTACTGCACAAGCTGGTCGAGTAATAATGATTACCGTTACATAGCCATCACCGTAGTACCACTATCGCATCAAGGACATAATGACTAGCTGACTTACACAGAGTTCGTATACCTCCAGATCCATCCGACGCGAGGAATGCACGGGCCAGTCGCAGCATTACCATTTTGCTGAGAGCTGGAAGCAGCAAATCACTTCCTCAGCGATCTTGACAAGGGGTTCAATTTGTCCCGCACGACGGCCAAGCCATGGGTGATCACTTCCCCCAGATTCGTCTTCCACCCTATCCCACAATCATCGTGCCAGCACTGACCAGTGACGCTTGCTGGCCCTGTACTACTCAGCCCCGAATTCGCCTTCGTGTGTTCCCATCGGAGCGGGCCCGCACGCTTTCTTTCTACAGGATCTCCATCTCGAACCGTCTCGCTGTTCTGGCTTTCATGGAAACATCATGCGGTGCGCGAGTACGTCTGCGGCCGTCGCGTTCTTCCCCTTGCTACCGGGTCCAAGAATCGCGAAGTCCGCCCAAAGCGTATGCACCGCCAGCAAGATCGTTGGTGCTTACCATTGGAAGGATCCCGGTCTGGCCGGTACTGTTTCGACGCACGATTGGTCCCCAGTCAGAGTCAGCTCATCGTTACATAGACCTTCATCGCTTCTTAACTCGCAGCAGCGCCGGAAAAAGTAACTCGCGAATCCTGCTGTACTCCTTCATCGGTTAGGTGGCGATAATCGCGATCGCCACCGATGACGTAGCGTCAGCCTCGTCACGACTGTGGTGGTGTCTTCGTCACGAAAACCCGATGCAGGTCCCATAGACCGGTGCTCTGGCAGGGACCGCAAATTCCTCAGCGCCACAGCTGCTATCCTGTTGGAGACAACCCGAGAGTGCTTTCGGTTTCATCACCGACCATGGTATTGGTGAATCCCCCAACAGCCAACCGACAGGGAATCCTAACGATCACGATTCTCAGCTCAGGAGACTTCTAGCACCGACAGCAGCGGGCTGAGCTGGCGAACAAGGGTTCCTGGAGATACAGTGACTGTGGGCGCGATGGCCTTATCAACTCTGACCTGGCAAGCAATCGGGGTTCGGGACACTCACCACCAACTCAGTACGCGCATTTGCCATCCCTAGCGCGGGGTGCGTGATGATACTCGTGCTCGAGGGAGGGAACTCACCTCACAACACAGCGAACTGCGCCAAAGGGCATCGACCACCGCCGTAGAGGGATATCACCGCCGAATCGAGGACCACAACTAACGAGCCGAACACCACAGAACAACACATTCCTCTAACCAGACGCACCACTCATCACGGCAAAATCGTTCGCGACGATAAACTCCGCCCAACCACACTTGACAAACAACACATACGAGAGCTAGAGTTATTCTAATTCTACCCTAGGGTTGTGTGCCGTGGGGATGAGGTCTTGGTGCTCCCAGGTGGGAGCATAGGGTTGGTGCCCCTCCCCTAGGATGGCCGAAACCACCCTAGGGTTGTGTGCCGAGGGGATGAGGTCTTTCATTGGGTCAACACGCTCGCTCGTGCACTGTGGTGTTGAGCAACTGACTTGTCCTGACGTCTCCACCCATCGATGACCACCTGCAGTTCATTCACGCTGGTCATCACCTTGGTCATTAGCTCGTCAGTTCCACGAAGCGCACGCAACTCATTGACACTGCGAGCCACCGCAGCAGCCAACTCCGGTCGGATACCGATCGTGGCACCAACCTCCGAAGGAAGAATTTCGCCAGCCACCAGAACCGCCTTAGTCAACGCAGCCGCGTCAACATCCGGCCAAGCTGCCACACTCAGGTCGTGGGCAAACCCGAAGAGACCATCGCCGTGGCTCTTCATGGCACATCGCGCAACCACCCTCAACCCCCTCTGCACAACCAAGGCTTCGAGACGATCCAGCGAATGCCCGGGATCAAATCCATAGGTCATGAGAACCGCCACCTGGGTTGCCGCACCAGCGGGCAGCTGACCAACTAGTCTCTCCGTCGCCGGGCTCGCATGCTGGCCGCCAACGACCAGACCATCCACCCAAGTAGCCAGCACCATAAGATCGAAATCTGCAACCATGTCCGAGGTAACCTGATCAACTGGCACAGCGACAATCTCATTCGTCACCGAACTCAACAGATCAGCAAGCCGTAAAGCCAACGCTCGCGTCGTGCCTCCAGGCGAGTCAATGCTGATGAGCACTCTCGGTGGACGCAGACGCCCTACCACCGACGGGGCAAGCCTCGAGGAGCGATCCAACAGACTCCTACCCAACTTACGTCCTTGGGCCATCGCCTCAACTACCGTTGAGGGTCCGATCAACGAATCCCCTACGACGTAGATGTGATCCTTCAAGGCGATCTGTGCCCGAGCCCGAGCATGTTCTCGCCCAACGGATAGATCGCCGACGGCCATCCGTCGAGAGACATCATTGGCGAGACCGTTGAAGATGCCACTAGCCACCCAATGGCGATCCTTGATGATTGGAACCTCTTTGCGTACTGGCAGCGACGGAAACGTGGCTAATAGATCAGGTTCAATGCGATAACCGAGGGCTGCGACCACCTCATCTACCTCCATGACCCGGAAGACCTTATCCGTCACCTTGGGCCGCTGTTGCCGGTCTTCCTGTACCGTGGCCACCAACGTCGCCGCGATACGACCATTCGCCAGCGGTCGAAGACTGGCTACCGTCACCGAGAACAGGACTTCAACACCCTCGTGCTCCGCCTCTCCAAGTTCATCCGGACGGACGAGCGAGAACCGACGATCCATCCAGTCAACGCAGGTAGCCGAGCCACCAAGTCGACGGGTCATGCGAGCGACATCCATGGCGGTATTACCAGCACCTACGACGAGGACATTCTTTGGACCCGTCAATCCCACATGATCATCTGAGTGATCCACGATGGTATGGTAGGCACGATCAAGAAAATCGTTGGCCTCGGTCACGTGCACGTTCTCTTTACCTGCTGCGGTAATGGGCAACGGAGCGTTCGCACCTTGTGCGATGATCACCGCATCGAATGAGCGCGTCAGATCCTCAAGAACCTCTAACGATACCCGTGTGTTGGGGACGACCTCGACGCCAAGGTCTTCGAGTTGGGAAGCTACGCGTGACACCACCGCATTAGGCAGTGTGAACTCGGGAATTCCAGAGCGTAACAGACCACCGATCTCGGCACCAGCCTCAAAGATGGTGACTTGACCCCCGCCTCTTGCGACGACATCGGCGACACCTATTCCTGCAGGTCCTCCTCCAACAACTGCGACCGAGAGCCCCACCGGCTCCGCCTTCGTCGATACTGGCGCACTCCGATCCGCTAGATAGCGTTCGATCTCATGAATCGCAACCGGCATGTCACCCGCGAGTGCGAATGAACAAGCGCCCTCGCACTGGGTTCCAGTGTCGCAGACCCGCGAACAGATCTCCGGCATCGACGATGTCGCCGCGAGCACCGCCCGGGCACCATCGAAGTCGAGATTGCGGGCTGCTGCAATAAACGCAGGAATGTCATTATGGGTTGGACAGCCGCGGACACAAGTCGCATCCGGGCAGTTCAAGCAACGGTTCGCCTCTGCGATTAGCTCATCATCATTTAAGAAACCCACGCGAACTTCATGCAAATCCGCTCGAACATCTTCTGGCTCAAACAGGTGTGCCGGAACTCGTGCGTCCACCCGAACCGCTCCCTCGACATGAATCGCAGAGAAGGGGCAGGTCCGCTCGCATTGGCGACAGCCAACACATACCGACTCATCGACATCGACCGTGTAGGTGAACTCGTCAAGGCTGATCGCCTCGACTGGGCATCGCACGAGGCACTCCTGACATCCGGAACACCGATCCTTCAAAACCGTAACTTTTGGAAATTCACTTATTGTTGTCATGTCAATCACCCCTAAGACGCCGCATGCATAATGATGTACAACCAACCGGCAACCCCTCCGAGGGCCACCATGAGCGTGACCGCTGCAACCTTAGCCCCTACCACATGTTGGGTCAGTGGAGCGAGATCGCGACGGAAGATCTTGAGCACCGCGTAGATACTTCCGATGATGCCAATCGCCATCACCACCAACTGCACATCGACGATCGTCGGGTTGGAGATCAGGTGATAGTTCACCAGCGACCACTTCGAGGTATTCACGCCGAAGATCTGCACAATGGCTGGTATCAGTCGTGGAACGTGCTTAAAGAACTTCGGTAGTTGTCGGGCGAAATAATCCATGCCAACGATCGGGATCAGCGCGTACGACAGCGGAAGGAAGACCTGGCGGAATGGATTCACCTTCTCCATGAAGTTGCCTTCTGCATGAACCCCTCGAGCAGGATCAAGGAAGAGCATCTGGTAGCCCTTGAAGAGTGCCGCCGTGAGCAACGCACTTAGGACGATGATCACCAAGTAGTCGATCGGATTTGGATAGTGATTCCACCCCGTCATCCGGTTGAGATAGTTGTCAAGATTGGCATAGACGTTGGTGGCGTTGATCTGCTGATACAGGACCAAACCCCACAGCAACGCTACAGCCCATGCGATATCTGCACGGCGACGCTTGGGTGCGATAACCGAGGTGAGTGGACTCTGTAGATAGAAACCAACGTTGTTCGAGGGGCAGGCCTTGTAGCACTCCGTGCAGAGACCACAGGCCGCATTTGACTCCGCCGAGCCCGGCCAGGTATACCAAGGACATCCATAACCGGAGGTCCCACCACGCATGCAGTCCTTCGTGGTGCAGGCGAGGCAGACCGCCCGATCATTGGTTCGAAAACCAGCCACCGACCCCATCGAACCAACCGACCCGATCAAGGCCGAAAGTGGGCAGAAGTAGCGGCAGAAGGTCCGGCGTTCGAAGACCAGATAGAAGGTCACCGCTGACACCACGATACCGAGCACCATCCACGAGGTGTCGCGCGGTGTCCCTGGTCCAGCAATGTTGAAGTACTCCTCTAGAAAGGTGAGGAAGACAAAGGTTCCCACTGAGAGGGTAAAACCCCACTGCGCCCAGCTCTCAGGAAGCTTGCGGCCAAGGCCGAGCGGCTTCTGTAGACGCTTGAAAAGCGTACGCCGTTGGATCCACTCGGCAAAACCACCAAAGGGACACATCGAACACCAGGCACGACCGATCACGGCCATCATCACAAAGACGAGACAAAACCACAGGTACCAGGTGATAGCCGTTGCGAAGTTAATCCCTGGATCGGCAACACCAAGGAACCCGAGGAAGATCACCAGCCAGAAGATGATCTGGTTCGGGATAATCATCAAAAACTGTGTGGCCCGCTTGGAGAGGATCCGAGCGATCACCGGGTGACTCGCCACATTGGCTTTCTTAGGGAGATCTGTCCCCTTAAAGCGATCTTCACTGGCCACCACCGGTATGTGAAGACGCTTCGAGATCACATCATCCGTTACTAACTTGACTTTTGTCGGTTCGACCTTCGTCACCGTTTCCCTCCTCAGCACACCTATATATCCTCGTCCGAACTATTCATTAGCTATGGACTAATGGTTAGTGTAGTTCAGTGATTTTGCTTTGTCAAGTCCGAGGGTAACCTTTAGCTATGAACTTATCGATGTCACGCCGCAGCGACTATTGCGTACGAGCAGCGCTCTATCTCGCAAGGACTGCGGAGCGCACCGAGGCGACAAAGGTCAAAGAGATCGTGGCAGAGATGGGGATACCCGCCAGCTTTGCCTCTCAGATCCTCGCCGACTTGGTGCGCACCGACGTCGCAACGTCCAAACCTGGACGCGACGGCGGTTATCGGCTAAAACGGGATCCCGAATCGATCACCCTCCTCGAGCTCGTCGAGGCTGGTGAAGGTCCGCTTCGCGCCGATCACTGCGCGCTTGGCAATGGACCCTGTCGATGGGACACCGTCTGTCCACTGCACACCAGCTGGCAGTCGACCGTCGCCGCCGTACGCGAACAGCTCACCACGATCACCCTCGCCGCCATTGTTGAGGAGGATATCCGTCTTGAAGGCAAGCACGAGGAACCCGTCGATGGTCACCGTTTCTTCCATAGCATCGAAGCGGAGGACTCTAGCTTTGTCGAACTACCACTTCCTAGGGTCGAAGAGTCGCTTGGACACCTTCGCGACCAGCAACTCCTCGAGGAACTACGCGACCCGCTCCACAGTATTGAAACCATCGGCACTACGAACCTCGCAATGGCCTATCTCCTCGAAGGAGGAAGGCGGCTTATCCTTGAGCTGATCAGCTCTGGTGAAGAGACCATACGCCTTGAGCTCAACCTCGAGCCCATCGCGATCGACCCCCAGCGAGTGGAACTCAAAGGGCACGCCATGATCCGTACCAATAGATCGATCGATCCTGCTCCACTGGTCCGCCTCATCCTCAACAGAACCGCTCGGCTCCTTGAGACCGTAGCGGCCCAGCACTGACGCTCCGGGGAACGATTCACCGAGTCCTCGCGTTAGCACTCACATATGACCTGTGCTCTTTGGCTGCGTGGCGATCTCCGACTCTCTGATCACGCTGGTTTTGCGTTGATGTCGGAGCAGACCAAGCCCTGGGTCGCGTTCTTCAACCTGGACCCGTCGCTTGCTGACGCGCTGACACCCCATAAGCGTGCGTACCTCATGTCGGCACTGGCAGACCTCGACGAACGCCTCAGCGCAGGACTAAGTCTGCTCTCCGTTGACCCCGTAACGACACTGCCGGGGCTCCTTGCAACGCACGGCATCGACACCGTCTACACCCATGGTTCAGTCGGTCCTGGCATGCGACGCCGGCTCAACCGTGCCGCAAAGGCCTTTCGCAACCAAGGCATCACCTTGGAGGCTCTCGATACCGCCTACGCCGTGCCCCCTGGCACCCTACGAGTGCAGGGCCCATCAGCCGCCAACACGTCAACGGTGCAGGGTTATCGTGTCTATACCCCCTTCTATCGAGCCTGGCGTCCGTTGGCGCTTGAAACCGAACCCATCGAAACTCCCTCTATCCTCGCCCCCGAGCGGCTCGCTCGCGACTTTACACTCGGCACACCCGACGAGGCTGGGGGTGAACGTGTCGCTCATGCAGATCTCGAGCGTTTTCTCCGTGAACGACGCGCCCGCTATCGATCTGATCGAGACTTTCCCGATCGGGCGGCCACCTCGGCCTTAAGCACGCACCTCCACTTTGGCACCCTGCATCCACGTACTGTTATCGCCTCCCTGGGGCCAGATGATGAGAAGTTCCTCGCCGAACTCGCCTGGAGGGAGTTCTACGCCGATGTGCTCCACCACCACCCAACCGCCACGACGACAGAACTCGACCCTCGTTTCCGATCGATGCAATGGAGACAGGATGGCGACGAACCTGAGCTCCTGGCGGCCTGGAAACAGGGGCGAACCGGCTATCCACTGGTCGATGCGGGAATGCGGGAGCTACGCGCAACCCATCTGATGCATAACCGTGTCCGCATGGTCACCGCATCCTTCTTGATCAAGGACCTGCACTTTGACTGGCGTATCGGTGCCCAGTACTTTGAGGAACAACTCCTCGACGGCGATCTCGCCTCTAACCGGATGAACTGGCAATGGGTCGCCGGCACGGGGACTGATGCTGCCCCGTATTTTCGTGTCTTCAATCCGATACTGCAATCGAAAAAGTTTGACCCCGATGGTAACTACATCAGACGATGGGTGCCAGAGCTGGCTGGACTCAGTGCAGACGCGATCCACGCTCCGTTCGAGCATCTCGATCCGACAAGTATCGGCTACGTCACCCCAATCGTTGACCATCGCATCGAGCGCCAAATCACCTTGGCGCGCTATGAGGCAGCGAAACGATCGGACTGACCCAACTCGCCACGACGAATGCATCCAGGCAAGAACCTGAATGCCACACCACTAATTTAGTAAGCATATATACTATCTGCATGATTGAGATCACTCGCGCAAGCGCCAACTCGAAGGCACAACCCTCAGCCATCTTCGCCCGTTGGGCAGACCATGCAACCTGGTCAGAATGGGACACCGATACCGAGTGGGTGCGTCTCATGGGTCCAGTGGCGACGGGGACCCGTGGGGTGATGAAGTCAAAAGGGGCACCCAAGATCAAGTTCTTCATCAGCGCCTGTGTTCCTGATCGTGAATATGCTGACACGACGAAGCTCTTTGGTGCAACGCTTGTCTTCGCCCACTGGGTTCAACCCAATGCGGACGGTGGTGGCTCTCGACTCGACGTCGCTGTCAACATCGAGGGACCATTCGCCTTTGTGTGGGCAAGGATCTTGGGTCGAGGATTCAAGAGGTCGGTAGGGGCAAGCCTTGACCGGCTCGTAGCGCTCGTCGAGGCGCCATGAACGCCTGGCTCGGAGTCGTCTCCGCCGAGCATGTGCGCCGGGGCGTAGGCGCTGGCATCGCTCAGATCGGACATGGCAAGCGTGCGGGGCTCGCGAGGATGGCTGAAGGTGACATTCTGGTGTACTATTCGCCAACCGAGCGTCTGGGCGATCAGGTAAAGCTGCAGCACTTCACCGCTCTCGGTACGGTCAGTGACAGCGAGATCTGGCAAGCCGATGAGGGCGACTTCAAACCCTATCGTCGCCGCATACGGTACGAGTCCATACGTCCACTCCCCCTCCGAGAGGTCAGCTCGCTACTCGATCTAACCGCGGATGCCCATTGGGGCTACCAGCTCCGCCGTGGTCTCATCCCACTCACACCGCACGACCGCGAGCTCCTCTGGCAACGGATGGTGCTCAGTTGACGGGAACGAATCATGGGCGATAACACCCTGCAAAAGCGAAGGCTAGCGAGCAACTTCTCAACTGATCAAGAGAGTCCAGGCCTTGGACTCTGGCGAGTCAGCAACCGTTGGCAAGCCCACCAGCGACGCGCTCTTGTGCCCTTTGGTCTGACCCATGTCCAATTCGTCCTCCTCGCATCCCTCGTATGGCTGGAGGGAACTGAGCCCGTTACTCAAAACGAACTTGCCCGATTTGCTCACGTCGATCCGATGATGACCTCTCAGGTCCTTCGCGCGTTAGAGGATAAGGGGATGTTGCGCCGCGAGCATCATCCAAGTGATGCAAGGGCCAGAGCGCTGGTCGCCACACCGGAGGGAGTCGCAGTAGCGAACCGTGCCAATCGTGCGGTCGAGGAGGCCGATGCCGCCTTCTTCGCACCGCTCACCATCGACGAACGCGCCTTATTCTCGCAGCTGCTCGCACGCCTCAGTGAAGAGGTACCGCCACGCGAACCCGAGACAGGAACCCAACGCCACTGACAGTCGTCCGCACCCTCCTCCTCAAGGAGCGTTGGGTGATCACCCAAACGCCAAACCATCGCAGAGGTGTCACTCACGCCCCGACAAAGAGACGGGCGATGCGTGCAACGAGCAGTTCAAGAACGGTATCGGGATCGAGCATGGATGCACCGCGCAGATCCCGTGCCGCATCGGCGAGCCAACCAACGATCAATCCGACTGATCGGTAGTTGAGACGTCGTGCAGCGGCCAGCATGTTGCGCAGGGCAAAGTCGGGCGGCTTGCGTGCACCTACCGAGTCAAGGGCCGCCTTGGCCTGCTCAATACTGCGGACCCCCGGCGACACCAACACCGCGATGTCGAGATAGCGACGCTGTAGCACCGTGATGAGAAGCTGTGGGGCTTTCTCTGCGGCGAGGAGCCGCTCCAGCGTACCCATCGCCTTGGCGACATCACCACGTTCGATCGCGTCCGTCAAGTTCCAGAGTGGGACCTCTCGTGCCTGACCGAGATAGGGGCGAACGTCCTCAACATCAAAGCTCACGTTGCCACGCTGAAGCCCTGCCAGCACCTGGGCCAGCGGATTGACCTGGGAAAGGTCAACACCCGCGTGTTCGGTGACGAGCGCAAGTGCCTGGTTCGTTAAACGAACGCCAGCAGCCTGGAAAACGGAACCGATGAAGCTGCGTCGTTCGGCCTCCTTCGTGACGGAGAGCTCCACCTTCTCGATCACTGGATCCTGCAGGCTGCTCAGAGCCTTCGGCAAGCGCTTGTCGGTGCTATAGAGCGTGACGATGTGCTCCTTGGCCATCGAGGCAAAGCCTTCCGCAAGGAAGGGCGCGTCCTCAGCCTTGACGACCTCGAAGGAGCGAACGAGGATCCGAAACCGGTTGACGAACATCGGCACCTGCGAGAGCATACCGACAAGATCAGCGATCTCATCTTCGCGCAAATCAAAGACCCGCAGTTCCTCACTGGCGGGATCAAAAGAGTTCATCTCCTGGACGATACGCTCCTCGAGAACGATCGGGTCGGCCGCGACCACCAGAGCTATCGTGCGCGCCGCCATCTAGGGCTCAAGCGCGGTCGCGAGGGCCCGATCCCCACGGAGCGCGGCGATCGCATCGAGGGCCTTAACGGTGCCAAGGACATCATGTACTCGAAAGATCGATGCCCCCTGGATCATGGCAAAACTTGCCGCTGCGATCGATGCCAGGCGTCGTTGACCGATATCGAGGCCAAGCGCCTCTCCAAGGAAGCCCTTATTGGAGGCGGAGATTAAAACGGGGTAGCCTGTCTCTACAAGGTTGTAGGTTTGACCGAGGAGAGCGAGCGACTGCGTAGTCGTCTTGCCGAGATCGAACCCCGCGTCAATGACGATAGCGGCCGGATCGACACCGTCAGCGAGTGCCTGTTCGACCCGCCGATTCAGGAAATCACGCACATCCGTGACGAGATCGTCATAGATCGGGTTCGGATCGGGTACTCGAGGTTTGAGACGAATATGGGTAGCCACGACTCCCGCTCCATGGCGTGCGGCGACCCTCGTATACTCTCGATCGCCGAATCCGGAGATGTCATTGCCCAAATGGGCACCCGCCGTCAACACTGCATCGAGCACCTCCGATCTCCAGGTATCCACCGAGATCGCAATGTCAAGCCTGCGAGCTATGGCCTCGACCGCTGGCACCACCCGCTCAAGCTCTGCCTCAAGGGTGATCTCCTCACCAGGGCCTGCCTTCACGCCACCGATGTCGAGAATATCGGCGCCCGCAGCGACAAGGCTATCAGCCTTGTCGAGAAAAAGATCAAAGTCAAAGTAGCTACCCTTGTCATAGAAGGAGTCGGTCGTTCGATTCAAGATACCCATGACGATCGGTCGAGCTAGATCAAGAGAACGATCCTTGAGGCGCAAGCGGTCCAACAGGGACCTCTTAGAAGAGTCGAGAGGTAAAACGCCGCCGGTACTGGCCGATCCTGGCATCACCATCGGGTAGCAAATTGAGCAGATCCAAGAAGCGTTGACGCGCATCCTCATCGTCCTTAACCGCCTCGAGGAGCTCATCGAGCTGTTGGGTGATCTCGTCCTCGCTCAGCCCAGCGTCGCCCTCCTTGGCCAGTCTGATCTTGGCCTTGAGCTTTGCGATCTCCGGGGTCTCTGGGAAGCGAGCGAGAATGACCTCCGCCTCATCGAGCTCCCCTCGATCAGCCAAGAGCTTGGCGAGTAAAAACCCGGCGACCTCATTGGCTGGTTCAAGCTCAAGTGCTTGCTTCAGCGCTGGCTCGTTCCCCTCCTCGATCAAAACATCGACCACCGTCTTGGCCGGTGCAAGCTTGGCAACAAACTCGCGAACAGCAGACTCTGGGTAGGCACCCACAAAGCTATCGACAATCTTGCCATCCTTGATCGCAAAGACGGCGGGGATCCCTTGCACCTTGAATGCTTGGGCAGAGGCAGGGTTATCGTCGACGTTGATCTTGACGAGCTCAACCTTGCCATCGGTCTCAGCCACCACCTTCTCGATGATCGGGCTCAGGGTTCTACACGGTCCACACCAGGGTGCCCAGAGATCGACCACTACCGGTCGATCCTTGGAGGCCTCAATCACATCCTGCTCAAAGGTAGCATCAGTTACGTCCATAGCCATGGATTCTATTCGGAATGCAACGGCTCTCAAGGTCATGACCTCCCGGAAGGAGCAGAATCGGGTACCATGAGACCATGGCCGCATATGACAGTCCCCTCCCGGGCGATGCACAGGAGTGGATCCGACAGACCACAAACCTCACAGGCCACCTTGAGGCCCAACTGTGCCCGGGGGGACGCTCCAATCTCACCTACCGCGTGCAAGATGCCAATGGGCATGCAATTATTGTGCGGCGTCCCCCACAAGGGATGGTACTGCCCACCGCCCACGATATGGCGAGGGAGTTCCGTTTCCTCTCGGCTCTGGCTCCACTCGGCTTTCCAGTCCCGACACCTATCGCCTTCTGTGACGACTCTTCCTTGCTTGGCGCACCCTTCTACCTGATGAGCGAGGCCCAAGGGTTGATCCTTCGCAACGAGGAGAGCGCACAACACCTCACGGTTGCGACCCGAGCAGCGATTGGACCAAACCTGATAGCCACCCTTGCACTGCTGCACTCCTATGATCCAGCGGCACTGGGGCCGGCAGGAGGGGGCGATCCCCGGGAGTATCTCGCGCGCCAGCTCAACCGGTGGCTCCGACAAGTCACGAAGGTCACCACCTTCGCCCACAGTGTGACAGAGACAGTGACCCGAGTAGGCGACGAGCTCCTCCAACAGATGCCAGCGACCACCCAGATCGGTATCGTTCATGGCGACTATCGACTCGATAACGTCGTGGTCAACCCCGATGGGACCGTACAGGCCGTGCTTGATTGGGAAATTGCCTCCATCGGCGACCCGCTCGCCGACATCGGTATCTTTGGGGTCTACTGGATGGACTCCGACGACACTCGCCTCAACGGTATCAACAGTGCTACCAAGCTTGAGGGTTTCGCCTCGAGGGCGGAGCTCTACGCGCTCTATGGGGAGCTTCGACGGATTGATCCCGCGCGTATCAGCTACTATCAACACTTTGGGAGCTGGAAGCTGGCCTGCATCCTCATCGGCGTCGTTGAGCGTTACCGCATGGGTGCCACAGGAGGTGACAGTTCAAGTGTCGACGACTACCCAGCACTCATCGAGGAACTGCTTGGGGCGGCCCAGCTCAGCCGATGATCGACGAAACCCAGCTCCCGCAGGACTTCGCTACCGCCAAAAGCGCACCAGCGAGGTACTGGTGGTTCGCCACTTGACACTTCGTCATCGACGCCCACTTTCATCTTGGTGCGCTTCTCCTTAGCGAGCCAGACGGACCTCTCGGTGCCATACGCCGTTCAGTGCATCGGGATCCAGCTAACGTCGCGGTCTGCGGATGAGCGTGGTCGCCTGGTGCGGCCAACCACATTTATTTGATAACGATTGGTGACATCTTCGTTCACGATCGTGATAGAGCCTCCCACCGTTCCCCCCGACCGACTCCAAAATACGACTCCGACCCGACGTGCCGACTCCAGCTCATCCACGTTCACGTCCTCCTCGATCAGACTCGTCTCCACAAGGGAGACGATTGTTGCAAGATCAACCTTGGTCTCCACTGACCATGACTGTTGCGCGTGTCCATCACTGCCGCTACTACCACCACCGCGAGCCATCGTCACCTGTGGCGAGCGCATCAGTGCATCCAATTGCGGGAGCTCTAGCATCTCGGGATGACGACGGCCGTCCCCGAGTTCCATCTCGACCATGCGCCGGCTCATTGTCCGCACCAACGATCTGGTCATCTCGCCCTCGGGGTAGAGAGTCACATCCCATCCTCGGCCCAGCTCCAAGGAGGCGAATCGGAGCTGGATCGTTCCTTCCTCCAAAGGCATTTGTCGAAAGTGCGGTAGTTTCGAACCAGTGATCTCTCCCATTCCTTCTCGCTGAAGTACAGATCGATACATCTCCGCAAGTTCTTGCACCCCCTGAGCAGAAAGGCAGGTCACCACGATGTGTTCCTCTTCATCCTCTAAGCGCTGATAGCGCGAGAGCACCTCAAGAGCGTCATGGGGAAGCGGTAGTGGCACTCCCAGGTTGGGGACGGCCATGTAGCGGAGCGTCTCCTCACGCATCCCCCGGCCTCGCGCGCCAAACATCGCCTCGACTGCTGTAATAGGCACCAACTGCTCACTTGGACTACTGCGGCTCATCGAATCCCCACCTTTCGCCGCCACCACCTTACCAGAGACAATTCTTACTGACAATACCATGTCACAATATTTCTTCTGCCTCAGTCTTCTCCCATGGTCGGTAGAATTGTTCGCCAGCTTGCTGGCGACACGAATTCACCGGAGGCCAGAGAACCTTGGTACCGAACCGCTCGCCGCTCCGTCCAGCTACGGTACCCTTCAGCCCACAGGGCGCCTAACCGACGACGAAGTTAATGACTCTGGGCAGCTTGGCGATCACTCTCTTGATCGCGACACCGTCGAGATGGGTTGCGATAGCCTCCTCAGCCAAGGGGAGGATCGTCTCCTCCGTGGCACTCGGATCGATGGGGAGTGTCCCTCGAGTCTTCCCGTTGACTTGGATGACCAGCGTGACCGTCGCGGCCTCCAAAATCGCGTGGTCGGCCTTGGGCCAGCTCTGCACATGCACGTCGGCCCCATAGCGCCGCTCATAGAGCTCGCTGGCGATATGGGGTGCCATCGGGGCGAGTAGCTCAAGGAGTGTCCGGTAGCCATAGTCAAGGGTAGCTGCGTCAGCGCCATCACCTTCGGCTTTGGACAACCCGTTGGTCAACTCCATGAGCGCGGCCACCGAGGTATTGTACGCCCAGCGTTCGATGCCATCAGTCGCACGCGCAATGAGCTGCGAGATGGTGAGGTAAATGGGAGCGCCTCGATCAGGATCACCATTGGTGACGGGAATCCGATCCGCAAGTGCCCACACTCGCTGCAAGAAACGGTGACAGCCCTCGATCATCTCGTCAGTCTGATCGGTCCAATCGAAGTCATCAGCAGGCGGCCCTACAAAGAGATGAAAGAGCCGTAGGGCGTCAGCACCAACGGTATCGAAATACCGCTGTGGCGTCACCAGATTGCCCTTTGACTTTGACATCTTGGACCCGCCCAAACGAATCATCCCTTGCGTGAAGAGCCGTTTGAAGGGCTCGCGTAGCGTCGAGGGGATGATACCAAGGTCTGAAAGAGCCCTGGTGAAGAACCGTGCATAGAGCAGATGCAAGATGGCGTGCTCTACCCCACCGATGTACTGATCGACCGGCATCCAATCTTCGACCGCCCTCTTGTCAAAAGGGCGGTCCTCCGAAAACGGATCACAAAAACGCAAGTAGTACCAGGAAGAGTCCACGAAGGTATCCATGGTGTCGGTCTCGCGGGTCGCTGAACCTCCACAGTTTGGACAGGTCGTCAATCGGAACGCATCACTATGCAGTAGTGGCGACTCGCCGGTCGGTCGGAACTCAACGTCGTCGGGCGCCAATACGGGAAGCTGATCCTCGGGCACCGGAACCGTTCCGCACCGATCACAGTAGAGGATCGGGATCGGGCAACCCCAAAATCGTTGCCGCGATACCAACCAATCACGGAGACGGTACTTGACCGAACCCTCGCCAGCACCCAACTCCTGAAGACGCTGGATGATCTTGTCTTTCGCTTCATCGGTCGTGAGACCATCAAGGAACTCGCTGTTGATTTTGACCCCGGGTCCGGTATAGACGGGACCTTCAAAGCTGTCGGGGCGCTGCACCGTCTCCACGACCGGAAGGGAGAAGTTTTGCGCAAAGGCGTAGTCACGCTCGTCCTCACCAGGAACCGCCATGATCGCGCCGGTACCATATTGTCCAAGCACGTAATCTGCCGCATAGATGGGCAGACGGTGACCGGAGACCGGGTTGATCGCATAAGTACCTAAGAAGACACCTCGCTTGGATGCGTCTTCTCCAGCCATGCGCTCCAGCTCACTGCGAGTCGCCACCTCCTCGATGAAGGTAGCAACCTCTGCCTTGTGATCGGGTGTGGTTAACCGTGCGACATCAGGGTGTTCGGGCGCCACCACCGCAAATGTGGCACCAAAGATTGTATCCGGACGTGTGGTAAAGACTTTCAAGCGATACTCGTCAATTCCCTCTACCTCGAAGGAGATCTCAGCCCCTACGGAACGACCAATCCAGTTCCGTTGCATGGTCTTTACCCGTTGGGGCCATTCGAGTTCATCGAGTCCTGCAAGTAGTTCGTCCGCATACTGAGTAATCTTGAAGAACCACTGGGTTAGTTCTCGACGAACGACCAGGTCACCGGAGCGCTCACAGGTGCCATCAGCCAGTACCTGTTCATTCGCGAGTACCGTCTTACACCCAGGGCACCAATTCACCGGCGCATCTCCCCGGTAGACCAGCCCAGCTCGGTAGAACTGAATAAACAAGTATTGCGACCAACGGATATAGCTGGGATCATGGCTATAGATTTCGCGGCGCCAATCGTAGGCTGCGCCGAGTCGCGCGAGTGAAGTCTTCAGCTCTGCCATGCGTGCCTCAGTAAAGACGCGAGGATGGACACCAGTCTTGATAGCAGCATTCTCCGCCGGCAGCCCAAAGGAATCAAAACCGATCGGAGACAACACGGCTTCGCCGTTCATAGTCCGATAGCGGACATTTAGATCGCCAAAGGTATAGTTCCGCACATGTCCCTGATGGGCGGGCCCAGACGGATACGGATACATGCAGAGAACGTACGATTTGGGCCGCGGGTCATCATTGCTGACATGATAGGTCTCAGCTTGGCTCCATTTTGCTTGCCAAGTTGTCTCTATCGCTGGCGGATCGTATCGGTCGGTCATGTCCGAAAAGCCTAGTACACGCATGAGGTTCGCACCCCAGTTGGCACGCAGGACTGACCTGAGATCGACGGTCGGATACTACACTGTGGTGGACGACCTTTGGGGGTGTAGCTCAGCTGGTAGAGCGCTTGACTGGCAGTCAAGAGGTTCGTGGGTTCGAGTCCCATCACCTCCACCAACAAACACCAGTTCAGAAGCTGTTTCTGTCCTCATTACTCTATTAGCAAACCAAACGTGATTGCCTATACGATTGCCTATCACCTCAGTGCCCACTGAGAAGGAGCTCCACTGTGATGCGAGGCTACTCAGTACACTTCAGACGAACAGGAGTTCCCAACCAACCGCCCCGGATCCCGTTGCACATAGGCAGCACCACATCACGAACGACAACGCACGTCGAAAGTAACTACCCACCCATTCCTAAGAAACAGTTAACTCCACTGGCCCTACCTCCAGCACGTTGATCGAGAGTGAACTACCACAGGCCTTACAAACCAGGCAATCCACCCCATAGATTTAGAAGGTTGGGAAACGATTCCTCCGATCCCTCACGCCTAGACACATTGGGTCATTGCGGACGCCACATAGTGCTTCGAACAACGAATCTTGCGACGAGGTGATGCCGGATCCTCGCAACATCATTGGGAAAACAAGGCAAGTGCTGAGGCTCGTACTAACAGAGACGCAATATCTGGAAGATCTCTAACGCCTCTTCGCCCCCAAGAAGACGCGGCATCTGACACCGTCAGGCAAACCACACAATCGCGGCTTAGCCGGACCCTTCCTCACGGTTTCGATGACAACACCCTAGGCGAGCAAACTTCGCATCAACAGAACATCAAGGAACCTTACGGCATACCCCAGCAACATCTCCAGGTTATACTCCGTACATAAAGCAACTAACGGGAGGGGAACGACAATGGAAACAACAAATTCAGATGATCTTGCGCGCGCTGAGGTAATACTTAAAAACCTAGCCCTATTTGACTTTATTCAATATATCGACAATCGCTGCGAGCATTATCCAGCTGACGCTACCGACATTACATCAGCAGCAACCGTAAGTATCATCGACGATTTTCTTACCTCTAAATCTTGGAGTATTTCAAACCATCAGGATGCACAAGAATACGGCATTCTGCCATTTCTTCAAATGAAGACGACCCCACCTTTTTTATTCCCAATGATGAGCCTCCTTCACCAACAGATTAAACGGGAACAGACTAAACAGGACCAGGTTAAAGATGACAATGATAGAGATGAGAATGATAGAGTTCTGAGGGACGAGGACATCACGGAGCTCAATAAACTCTGGAATGTTGTCTCGTCGTCTTCGGACACTCCCTCAGCTCGCAATTCGCCTGGCTCCGACCCCGCGCCGCGCAAGACGGTCGCACTCGCGATTCAAATCATTCGCAATTCCCTTGCCCACTTCCTAGAGGGCGTGGAGACGACTGATATTCGTGACAGAATTGGCGGACAAAGCCCAAATGGCGGTCGAAGCCATACAGAGACAACTTTTATCGACTTCGACAAGCGGGCGTTTTTTTCAAGACAAGGTAGTGTCAGCTTCACGGAGGACAATTTTGCTGCGTTTTTCTCAGTTAGTAGATCGATAACAATGCGCATTTGTTTGCAAATTGTCAAGCCAGACAAGGCTAGTGCGCAACAACTCCTTTGATCCCTGATGGCTCGACTCCAAATGGATGTTCTCTTGAAATCAAACGATGTGGATCACGCGAAATGTGAATATTGCTTGATCCTAGATTCTTCGTATACTGAGCTCAATCAAGGTCTACGCACCTTACGTACTGGTCAGTGGCTGCTGTCTTTGATCCTGACTTCGCTAAAGAAGTGATAGGGTAAATAGAGTCCTCTAAGGACCGCCTCTATTGACCGCGACTCGGTCCGCCTTTACGCTGAAACGCTCTGGCGGCCCTGATGCGTAGCACAAAACTCATAATGTGACTCACGAGACCGGACGCTCCTCCGCAGGTCAACGAAGTTACGGTTAACAGCCGAGAGGGTTTTCCACATAACTGCTTTACATGCTAGGAGTGAAATGGAGCCCAGTTCAGAGTTCCGCAGCCATCCCATACTGACACCGCGAGAGGGCGTTAACCCAATGGAAGCGTTAACTTCATCCATTCACTCATCGCCAAGACTTGACACGTTCTTGATCGAAGGCGGGATGCTACGCGCAGTCGAGCAACCCGGCGGATGGGAAGTATTAGACAAGACGATTACATCCTACGCTGCGACTCAGAACGTCGATCCTGGCGCGAGCGACTTGAAGCCAACCGATTGGTGGGATCGGGCCGTCGGCAAACCGCCACCCTACAACCGAGTGTTAGAGCCGTTCGAACCCACACGAGAGGGACGACTACACCGGCCATCAACCTGCTTTGAAGGTGTCAAACACTCATTAACACGACCCAGGCCTGGCACAACTTTGTACCTCGGTCAAGGTACAGGTCATACTCACGACAAGCTTTGATCGACCCATAAAGCGGGCCCGCATCACGCGCAGCGTCCGCTGTCAAGTAATCGATACCAGCACGGTGACAGGAATGCAACCCCTTGTCCGCAGACTAGTTACGGTCATCAAGATTTAGGGAGATTCTTAATCCCTGAGCATGAAGAACAATCAGCTCGCCCTCGCTCAAAATCCCCGTCAATTCGCTCGCACACTTCGAGAAATCCAGAGAGATCTTGCTCTCATCCCCGTTGGTTGGTCTGGGCAGTGGGACACCGCACTCATAGCGTTACTCAAGACCCCTTCCGCCAGAACCTATCCGGTGTATCAGGTTTTATAGCGAGAAGAGATCCGTAAAGCACCAAGAGCGCTTCACGACAGAGAGGGACTGACTGCCACCAAGCACTCTAACTGATCTCGACCCTCACTGTCACCCAAAAGAACTCATCAATGTCATAGGAAGCGGCCACATCAACGGTACCGGTCTAACCGTTACTACAGGGGCCACGCCCGAACTGCTAACTCCGCAAGTCGTTCCGCTCGCCGAGCAGCTAATTCAAAACTCCAAGTATCGTATTGACTTAGCTCCCGGGTAAGGGAAAATGCCGAATCACCATATGTCCTATGCTTATCATCGAATCGTTTATTTTCAAGACTGGCATTGAGGGTGCGCTCAAGAAGAGTAAGGTTTTGCAGTTGATCTCGGAGAGCCACAAAGCGTTCGTATTCGTCAATAGTTTGAAAGTCACTTGGCCCACTAGACTTTGCAAAAATGTGCTCCACAGTGACCCCCTTGCTGCTCCAATCCGGCATCGACTCAGTGTTCAATCCCTTTTCGCTAAGCTCCTGCTGTTCAAGCCTCGCGAGTATATACTTTGCGCGCGTCGTCGTGATCGTGCCATATGAAGTAAAAGCAGCCTTGAAGGCGAGATCATCCGGAACCAGGCTCCGAACCAATTCCCTGACATCTTCAGGTCCTTTGGCCTTACCCTGGGAAATCGCTACCGCCGCCGCAGAAAATGCAGACTCCGCGCTTCCACCACCAAGAAGCCCGGCCATCCACGCCCGGACTGACCAGGCCGCGACGACGTCAACAAACCGTACTGCCTCGCTGTGACTCCACTCGCGAAACGCGGCAAGTAGAAGCGGAGTACTAGCCTCGAACCCGAACCGCCGGAACGCAAGGAGAGAATCCTTTACCTCGATAGCTTGTGAGGACCAACTAACATCGTCGGGCTCGCGGAGGGCTAAATACTGCTGCGCAGCCTTTTCGAGGCGATCAACGTAGGTGCGCACTACCGTGGCGCCCTTTCCGATGCGTTCTTGCAACGCCTTGTAGAGTGCACGATTCGTGACGCTGCCCCATTGCGACATATATTCGTATCGTAGTACCTTCACAAAGTTTTCTGGCTGTTCGAAACGACCAGTAAGCCGAGTCCAAACAGCCTCTACGTGGTCAATCTCTTGCTCGCCTGCCACACTGAAAAGATAGTTCTTTAGGAGGTCAGCTGTCGTCAAGTCCGCGCCACGGTCATTGAGAGTCTCGAAAATGACATAGGCTTCGGGAAGCTCGGATGCTACTGCCAACAGGACCTGAACCTGAGTGTCGAGGAAATCAACCAAATCAATCAGGCGTCGGTATTCCGAAGGAGTGGGCGTCAAATCATCGAGACATCCTCGGATCAGATGATAGGCATTCGCTAGCCCATCACGCGGGTCATTGACGGGTTTACGCTCGAGCATACGGCTATACGTGTCATGATCGTCAGGGCTAAGCATCAGTTTCGCCACAGTATCCTCTTTAGTGAGCACATAGTCGCTAAGATGTGAGGACTCAAGCCCCTGAGCAGCGCGGTCTTGCTCAAAACCATACAGTCGATCCCGCGCAGCAATGAGGAGAACTGCGGTGGTCGTAATGCGCTGTTGGCCATCGATGATAAGGTCACGGCCGTCACCTGACGAGTCGGAAGCGAGAACAATAGTGCCCATGAAGTAAGAATTGTTTGCTTCACGAGCACGCTGAATGTCAGCCCAATACTCTAAAATATGCTCGTCCCTCCAAGAGTAACGACGCTGAAAACGCGGGACCTTCAGGAGCCGGTCTGATAGAAGGTGCCCGAGATGGTCATGATCAAACTTTGCAGAATCAGTCACGGGCACCAATCTAAACCAGCAGCCAGGCTAACCGTGCACTCCCGGACCTATTACCCTAACATTTGTACAGATCTCCACAAACTCCCGACGCCTACGCCGCTCCGAAGATGAGATGATTCTGAGCAGATTCAGATTTAAAGGATTCAGTAGGTTCGCAGAATCTAGTTGTAGTACGTCGTATGAGCGATCCGGCCATGCTCACTGAGTAGACCGCAACATACTTCGCACTCAAACGCCGATCTGAATGATGAAGGACAAGCTCAGCCTTCGACTGATCATCAAGACTTCCGCTCGGGGTGTGCAGTGCATGGCGCAACCATAGTCTACGGTTCAAGTGGTAGGGTGAATCATCACAGGGTAGTCGGCTGATCAGGCGCTGCCTCGAAAGTCGGCGGCTCAGTGTCATGGGGAGGGGGTTGATAGCGTGGACGTCTTTGAACTTCGCGACCGAATGGTGGGCGAGTACGAGAGCTACGTGATGAGCTACCTCGCTATTGCCGACAAGAGATTGGAAGCTCGAGTCCGAGACGAACTTGATCAAGGCTTGCTCTGGCCCAAACCCCGAATCGGCCTTAACCCAAGTTTCGAATCTGGAGGCACAATCTCAGAGCTCGTTGCCGATGGGGTTCTCCATCCTGAGTGTCTACGAATCTTTCAGATCAAGAATGAAGCGGGTGCTGTTCTTAGCCCACTTGAGTTGCACCGCCATCAGCGCCAAGCAATTGAGATCGCGAGATCTGGCGTCAACTATGTCCTGACCACTGGGACTGGATCTGGTAAGAGCCTTGCCTACATCATTCCAATCGTGGACGCGATTTTGAGAGAAGGGCCTGGCAGGGGTATCAAGGCCATCGTCGTCTACCCAATGAATGCTCTCGCCAACTCCCAGGCACAAGAACTCACAAAATTTCTTAATTATGGCTACCCCAATGCCCAGGGCCCCGTCACCTTTCGGCGCTACACCGGCCAAGAGAGCGATGATGAGCGCCAAGACATTATCGAGAACCCACCCGACATCTTGCTGACTAACTACGTGATGCTCGAGTTGATCCTGACACGGGTCGAAGAACGACGCCTGATCGACGCCGCAACAGACTTACGTTTTCTAGTCTTCGACGAGTTTCATACCTATCGGGGACGACAAGGTGCAGACGTTGCCTATCTGGCAAGACGGACACGACTTGCCTGTGGTGGTGACCGACTTCAGATGATCGGCACGTCTGCCACGATGTCGAGCTCAGATGACCAAGAGGGAGAGATTGCCAGGGTCGCAAGCTCGCTGTTTGGAGCCCAAGTCACGAGCGAGGCTGTGATCGGTGAAACCTTGCGAAGGGCAACAAGACCTCGTGACTTCTCGGATCCCGCGGAACTGAGCGCGCTCATCGAACGCCTTCGATCAGGAGAGGATCCTTCCGAATTATTCGAGGAATTCGTCAATGACCCGTTGTCGAGTTTTGTTGAGCAACAATTTGGGCTCGTTGAGGATGCAACCGGTCACCTGATCCGCCAAGCCCCTCAACCGATTGGTGGACCCTCTGGGGTGGCTTCGCGCCTTAGCGCCTCAACCGGTATCGACGCCTCCACGTGCGAGCAGGCCCTTCGCAAGCAACTCTTGGCTGGATATCGCATTTGCCCAAAAGGCGCGCGGTTTCCAGTGTTTGCCTTCAGGGTTCATCAATTCCTCTCCCGAGGAGACGCAGTATCAGCGACTCTTGACGCACCCGAACATAGAGAGATATCGTTTGAGGGCGAGTCCTGGATCATCGGTGATTCTGGTGAGCGTGAGGCGCTCTATCAACTGGCGTTCTGTCGAGAATGCGGGCAGGACTACTCGGTCGTTTCGTTGGTGGGAAGCAGCGCAAAGACTCTGCGCCGCGACCTTGAGCTCCAGCGTGATATCGTACCGAGATTCGTGCCGCGTCCATTCGAGGATCGCGGTGCAGAGATCCAAGGGGAGAGCGGGTATCTCTTCTTCGGCCCTTGGGATGACACCAGCAACGATTACTTCGATGCCCTGCCAGAGCAATGGGTTACTTATCGCAACGATCAACCCGCCGTTGAGAGCCGGTATCGGGAACGATTACCCCAAGCCGTCCAAGTGCACAAAGATGGAGTCATTGGGCACGGTGGAGTGCGTGCTTACTACTTTCGTGCGCCATTGCAGTTCTGTCTCGCCTGCCATGTCTCCTATAGCCCGCACCAGCGCTCAGACCTAGCAAAACTCTCCACGCTTGGTTCTGGTGGCCGCTCAACAGCGACCACCATTCTCTCGCTCTCAGTGCTGAAAGAACTGCGCACGAGCGATGCGAGCCAAGAAGCAAAGAAGTTGCTGGTCTTTACCGACAACCGCCAAGATGCCAGCCTCCAGGCTGGGCATTTCAATGACTTTGTGGAGATGACCCAACTGCGCTCTGGGCTCTACCGAGCCCTCAGGGCCGCTGGTGAATCCGGACTCACGCATGAGAATCTGACCAACGCCCTCCATGAAGCCATGGGGGTGGATTTTGCAACCTACTCAGCCTCCCCTGATGCGCTCTTTAGTCAGCGCGAGAGCATCGATCGCACCTTCCGAGAGGTTCTTGGATATCGTACCTATCGCGACCTGGAGCGAGGATGGAGGATCTTTTCGCCAAATCTTGAACAGACCGGTCTCCTTCGGATCGACTACGCGGACCTCGATGCCATCGCGTCCACTGAAGGACTTTGGACTGATCTGCACCAGGCGTTAAGTGGTGCAAGTCCCAGTACTCGAAGGGCACTCGCCTCCATTCTTCTCGACTACCTTCGCAAGGCACTCGCCATCAAAGTCGACTACCTGACCCCTCAGTTTCAAGAGCAGCTAATCCAAAAGTCTGGTCAACATCTGAGACCACCTTGGGCTCTGGATGAGAATGAGCAACTCCTCAGTGCAACAGTTGCCTACCTCGGATCGGCTGAGGGGAATTCGCGACGTGAGGCGAACATCATCAAGCTCGGACGCCTGAGTGGCTACGGTCAATGGCTTCGACGAAGCTCGACCTTTCCCCATCTCGCTGCTCCACTTCCCTCGGATGAGGTCGAAACGGTAATCGCCCAACTCCTTGAGATCCTCATCCGGGTGGGACTCGTCGAAAAAATCACGCGTCGCCGCGAGGGATCCGTAGGCTATCAGGTGAAGGCATCGGCAATTCGGTGGCTTCAAGGAAACGGCGAAATCGCCCCCGATCCCATTCATATGCCAAGAGCTCCCGAGGGTGGTCGTCGGCCTAACTCCTACTTTCAGCACCTCTATATGGGAGGCGCCAATGATTTCGCTGGACTCGAAGCAAGAGAACACACCGCCCAGGTCCCAGCTGAAGTACGCCAAGAGCGGGAGCAGAGGTTTCGCCGGGGTGAGCTCGCTGCACTGTTTTGCTCACCCACCATGGAGCTCGGCGTCGACATCGCAGAGCTCTCGGTGGTTGGACTTCGCAACGTTCCACCAACACCGGCAAACTACGCGCAGCGTTCAGGACGCGCGGGGCGTTCGGGTCAACCGGCACTCGTTTTTGCCTACGCGACCACTGGCTCACCTCATGACCAATACTTCTTCAAGCGACCCGACAAGATGATTGCTGGTCAGGTCTCTCCTCCCCGGCTCGATCTCGCCAACCAGGATCTCGTCAGGAGCCACATCCATTCCTTATGGCTCAGTGCGGCTCACTTTAGCCTCGAGAGGCGCCTGGCCGATCTGCTCGAGGTCAATGGAGACCCTCCGCCACTCAACCTCAAGGAACGGGTTGAGGCGGCGCTTCAGGACCAGACACCAAAGATCTTTGCGACGGAGCGGGCGCGACAGTTGTTAGCTCCCTTGGAGCCCGAACTTAAAGAGGCGGGCTGGTGGGGTGACTTGTGGCTCAGTGAGACCATGAATCAACTGCCAAGGCGATTCGAGGAGGCAACTCGGCGCTGGAAGAGTCTGTATCGGGCTGCGAGTTCGCAAATCGCTATCCAGAACCGAATCTCCCAAGATGCCGCGCGATCACCCAGGGATCGGCAAAATGCCGATCGACTCCGCAACGAGGCCAGAGCTCAGCTCGAACTGCTGCTGCTTGATAACAACGCTTCGACACAGTCGGACTTCTACTCCTACCGCTACTTTGCCGCAGAAGGGTTCCTGCCTGGATACTCATTTCCTCGCCTTCCTCTCTCGGCCTTTATCCCTGGCAGGAGACGGGGCTATGGAGAAGATGGCTTTCTCGCCAGGCCTCGCTTCCTTGCCATTAGCGAGTTTGGACCGCGAAACTTCATCTATCATGAAGGATCTCGCTACGAGGTCAATCGCGTCATCCTACCCGTTGGGCAGGGTGCAGGTGCAAACGGTGAGGGCGTTCTGACTCGCCGAGCCAAGCTCTGTGACAAATGTGGCTATCTGCACCCCATGAGCTCTGATGTCGGTCCGGATATCTGTGAGAGCTGTGGTTCTGAACTTGGCGTGGCCATTCCGAACCTCTTTCGCCTTGAGAACGTGGTCACCCGACGTCGAGAACGCATCAACTCCGATGAAGAGGAGCGGCGTCGACAAGGGTATCAGGTCAAGACCAGCTACCGACATGCTGAGACCTCTACCCTGCATGGTGAAGTCATGATCGACGAGGCCGTTGCCCTCCGGTTGACCTATGGGCAGGCGACAACCCTGTGGCGCATCAACCAAGGTTGGAGGCGACGAGCGAATCAGGCAGAAGTTGGCTTTGGGCTCGATGTCGAACGAGGCTACTGGGCAAGTCGACCCGACGAGCAGGCAGAGTCCGCTGAAGCCGACACTGATCCAATCAACGCTCGGATGATTCGCGTCGTCGTCCCCTACGTCGAGGATGCACGCAATGTACTGGTCATTGAACCGGTGAACGGCCTAATTGATGGGAGCAATCGTACCGGGACTATGGCCTCGCTCCAAGCGGCATTGAAACACGCGATCCAAATCGTCTATCAGCTCGAAGACAATGAGCTTGCCGCGGAGCCACTCCCTGACACCGAAGATCGTCGATTCATCTTGCTCTATGAGGCCTCAGAGGGTGGGGCGGGTGTGCTCCATCGGCTCATCGAAGAACCCCATGCCTTTGAGAGGGTTGCTCGGATCGCGCGAGAGCTCTGTCATGTGGACCCTGACACCGGTCGAGACCAAGTGACCAACGGTATCGCTCCGTGCAGCGTGGCTTGCTATAACTGTCTGCTGTCCTACTACAACCAGGGTGATCATCGCAATCTCGATCGACAACTGGTGCTCCCGTTGCTTGGCGACCTCATGCGCTCGATCACACATGCCACCGGTGGAAGCCGCGATGTCGAGGCTGCACTCAAGAAGCTGAGAGCAGTCACCGCCAGCACGCTCGAGAACACCTGGCTCGACTATCTCGTCGAACACCGGCTTCGCCTGCCATCAAGCGCGGCATGCCTCGTCGAGGCCGCGAGCTGTCGCCCAGATTTTCTCTATGAGCGCGATTATGTGGCGATCTTTATCGATGGCCCCGTTCATGACTATCAAGAGATCCAGCTCCGCGACGAGGCCGCGACCAGTCGGCTGCGCACCCTTGGCTGGAGCGTAATCCGATTCGGGTACCAAGACGACTGGAGCCAAATCTGTGCCAGTCGGCCCGATATCTTTGGAGCAGACTCATGAAACATGCCGTTGGCAGCCTGGTGCGGGCCCGTGGTAGGGACTGGGTGGTGTTGCCTGAATCTGAGGAAGACTTACTTGTCCTTCGTCCACTTGGGGGGACTGATCTCGAAGTCGCTGGTGTCCTTACCTCGATTGAGCCAGTTGAGCCTGCGAGCTTTGCTCTCCCAAGCACGAAGGACCTCGGAGATCTGCGGTCTGCACGAATGCTCACCGATGCCCTGAAGCTCGGATTTCGCTCATCAGCGGGGCCCTTTCGCAGCTTTGGCCAGCTTGGCTTTGAGCCCAGGCCCTATCAGTTGGTTCCCCTCATGATGGCCCTCAAACTCGATCCGGTTCGCCTCCTCATCGCCGATGATGTCGGAGTTGGCAAGACCTGTGAGGCACTGATGATCTGTGCTGAGCTGTTGGCCCAAGGCGAGATCAAGCGAGTCTGTGTCCTTACGCCTCCTCACCTTGCCGTTCAGTGGCAAGAGGAGATGGCGACGAAGTTTGGCCTCCAGGCCGAAGTAGTGCTCGCTTCAACAGCGGCCGCCTTGGAGCGAGGATGTCGAACCGGCGAGACTCTCTTTGACCGCTACCCCATCACCATCGTTTCCACCGACTTCATCAAGGCCGATCGACGACGGTCTGAGTTTCTGCGCAGTGCGCCAGAGATGATCGTGGTCGATGAGGCCCATACCGTGGCTGCGGACACCCGACTGCGCTCCTCGCGGCATCAGCGCCACCAGCTCATCGAGGAGCTTGCTCGCGACCAGCATCGTCACCTCATTCTCGTGACTGCTACGCCGCACTCTGGCAATGAGGGTGCCTTCCGATCACTGCTCGCGCTCTTGAACGAGGAATTCCAAGACCTACCCGAGGATCTCTCGGGCGATAGGAACCGTCGACTTCGCGAGCAGGTCGCACGCCACTTGGTACAACGGCGCCGAGCAAACCTCGTCCACTACCTTGGTGACACCCAGTTCCCCGAACGCCAGAGTAAGGAGGCTCCCTACCGGTTAAGCGAGGACTATCAAACCCTTCTCAATCAGGTGCTCAACTACGCACGAGCCCAGACCAGCGAAGGTCATGGTGGGCTGGCGTCTGGTTCGAGGACGAACGAGGCTTGGACCAATCGCCTGCGTTGGTGGTCCGCACTGGCGCTTTTACGAGCGATTGCCTCATCGCCAGCTGCTGGTGCGGCCACATTGCGGCGCCGAGCACAGACCCAAGAAACAACCGACCCCGAAGACGCCGAGCGCATAAGTCGCCAACGAGTGCTGGACCTTGTTGGCGACGACGAGGATGCCCAAGTCGATGAGGAGCTAGGAGTCCTTACCGATGTTGGCGAAGACACGGCGTCCAGTGCCCAGCAACGCAGGCTCCGCGAATTCGCCAAACTGACTGATTCATGTCGGGGCGAGAAGGATGCAAAGCTCATACTCCTCGTTGACGAGGTTCGTCGCATGCTGGGTGATGGGTTCTCTCCCATCATCTTCTGTCGGTTCATTGCAACCGCCGAGTACGTCGCCACTGAGTTGGACACCCGACTCCGTGGGGTCGAGGTCCGCCCCGTAACCGGCAATATTCCCTCCTCTGAGCGCGCCAGCATCGTCGACGAGCTCGCCAAACACCCAAAGCGCGTGCTAGTCGCCACTGACTGCCTGTCCGAGGGGATCAACCTTCAGGATTACTTCAATGCTGTCATCCATTATGACCTCTCATGGAACCCAACCCGCCATGAGCAGCGCGAGGGTCGAGTTGATCGCTTCGGACAAACCTCACCCGAGGTACGAGTCGTGACTTGCTACGGTAGCGATAACCGCATCGATGGGTTGGTAATGGAGGTATTGCTCAGAAAGCACGAGTCGATCCGCAACTCCCTCGGCGTCTCAATTCCCGTTCCAGGTGATCCCAACACGGTCGTAGAAACCCTCATTCGCGGAGTGCTCTCTCAAGGAGAGCAGCTCGGCCAAGGGACCCAGCTGACCCTCGAGGGTCTTGGACAAAGCGAAGCCGAGCTCGCCGAGGCTTGGAATGCGAGTGCGAAGCGCGAAGAGGCACTTCGCAGCGTCTTTGCCCAAAATATCTTGAAACCTGATATCGTCGAACGAGAGCTTGCAGAACTCACGCAGGCGATTGGTACCGTGGCCGACCTACGCCGCTTCACTCGAGATGTTCTGATCTCCGAAGGGGTATCGGTCAGCAATGACGACCCCATGGTGGTCCAGCTTAGGAATGCACCGACCGCGATCCAAGATCTTGCCCATGGAAATCAAGAACTCAGCTTTCGATTTGGGTCCCAGCCCCGAGACCCTCGGGAGCGAGTGGCTTCAAGAGTCGAGCCCTTCATCGCCGGCCTTGGCGCCTGGGTGCTTGATTCGGCCCTTGATCACGCCGGTCCAGCCGCGCGTGCTAGCGTACGTCGCACTCCAGCGGTCAAACAACTCACCACACTCACCGTCGCGCGGTTACGATTCGAACTCACGACGCGGGTCTCTCAGCTCTTAGCAGAGGACGTCTTGGTCGCTGGCTTTGGTGCTGAGATTGTCGACAACCAAAGGCTCGTCCCCACCTGGCTCGCTCCCGAGGAGTCACTCGACCTCCTTGATGCCGAGTCAACTGGCAACGTGGGTGAGTCCCAAGCTGAGGAGGTTCTCAATCTGGTGCTCGACAACTACCATGATGGTTGGGAGTCCGGACTCATGGAGTGGGCCGAGCTTCGAGCTCTTGCGTTGCGCGAGAGCCATCTCCGAGTGCGAGAGGCCTCTCGGACCCGAGGGACCGTCGAAGTGCGCCTCATGTTGCCACTCGACCTCGTTGGGCTCTATATCTTGTTACCAGGGAATCCGAGATGAGTACTCAGGCAACAGGAGTGGGCATCACGAGTGTAGGCGGGTTGTTGCCGATCGAGTTTCTCGCTCGACTCCGCGACCCCAATTCTGGATTAGAAGGGCTTCGTCCAAGCGATTATCACTTAGGGGCGAACGAGCGTATCACCGAGATCGTCAGCCGATCCTGGAATCGACTCACCAACGCGTGGAGGGGATTCAGTGAATCCCTGGCCCAGCTTGACGAGACAGACACCGCATCTGGCCTCACGCGAGACAAGTGGCTTGGGGTTATCTTTAACGAACTCGGCTATGGACGACTCCAACGAGCCAAGACGATCGAGATTCAAGGAGAGACCTATCCCCTCAGCCACGAGTGGGGGTCTATCCCTATCCACTTGGTCGGCGCCGGAGTCGCACTTGATCGACGAACACCCGGCGTTCGAGGTGCTGCGGGCAAGAGTCCTCATTCCCTGGTCCAAGAGCTCCTCAATCGCTCATCCGATCGTCTCTGGGGAATAGTCTCAAATGGGATCATTCTGCGCATCTTGCGCGACAGCACGAGCCTTACCCGTCAGTCGTACTTAGAATTCGATCTTGAGGCGATCTTTTCCAACGAGCGCTTCGATGACTTCGTAACGCTCTGGATGATCGTCCATGAGAGCCGCTTTGAAGGAGACGAGCCAAGTACTTGCTGGCTCGAACGTTGGCGGGGCAAGATCAATGAATCCGGCATTCGTGCGCTCGATGCTCTCCAAGGTGGGGTACGACACGCCATCGAGGCCATCGGAGAGGGTCTCATCACTCACCCTAACAATCAGCAGCTGCGTGGCACCCTAACATCAGGGGAACTGAGCAGTCTTGACCTCTACCGTCAGATTTTGCGGCTCATCTATCGGATTCTTTTCCTCTTCGTCGCAGAAGATCGCCAGCTCTTGCACGGAACCGCAGTTGATCCGATCGCCATCAAGCGTTACGAGCAGTGGTACTCGACCAAAAGATTGCGCGAACAAGCGTGGGGTGCACGCTCAGATCGCCACGCGGACTTATGGGAGATGCTGAAAGTCGTCATGGACGGACTCGGAGACCCAGCTGGTCTTGCCCCCCTCGGCCTTGGTGCGTTGGGAAGTTTTCTCTGGAGTGATCAAGCGATTCCCGACCTTCTCGGTACCACGATCAGCAACCGGAGCCTTGGTGCGGCCATTCTTCATCTCTCGACTACCGAGTCAGAGGGTGTACGTCGCCGAGTCGACTTTGCCAATCTTGGGGCAGAGGAGCTCGGAAGTGTCTATGAAGCCTTATTGGAGCTCAATCCTCGGATCCACGAAGACGGCAAGCCGTTCGCCTTACGAGATACGCCTGGCAATGAGCGCAAGACTTCCGGTAGCTTCTACACGCCAAGTGAGTTGGTTGCGAGCCTGCTTGAGAGCGCACTTGACCCGGTGATTGAGGAGGCACTTGCGAAAAGCGATCCTGAGGCTGCGCTCCTCTCAATCCGGGTTCTTGATCCCGCCTGTGGATCTGGTCACTTTCTGATTGCAGCCGCGCATCGGATGGCAGAACGGCTGGCAGCCTTTCGGGCCGGAGAGTCGGAGGCTCCCCCAGCTCAGGTACGCCATGCCCTACGCGAGGTGATCGCCAAGTGTTGCTATGGGATCGACATCAACCCAATGGCTGTCGAGCTGGCAAAGGTGAGTCTCTGGATGGAGGCGATGGAGGCGGGGAAACCCTTGACGTTTCTTGAACGCCATATCGTTACCGGTAATGCCCTCATCGGCACCACACCAGAGCTCGTTGCCGACGGGATCCCCGACGAAGCCTACAAAGTGCTCGATGGGGATGACAAGACAACCGCAGGCAACAGTAAGAGAAGAAACAAAGATTTCCGACGTGGGAGGTTGACTCTCGATGTCGAAAGCATTGGTCTTGAGGTAGGCGCCCTAGCCGCCCAGGCTGCGGCCCTCGACGCAATAGACGACGACAACATCAATGATGTCGCGGCCAAGGCACAGCTTTGGGAGGAACTCCAGCACCAAAGCTCCTTTGCAAGCGAAAAATGGGCAGCTGACGCGTGGTGCGCTGCCTTTTTCTATCACAAAGTTCCCCAGGGCGGTGAGATCACCAGTGAAACAGTGGAGAAGGTGCGGCTAGGCGGCTCCCAAGCGCTCAGCGAACGCGAACGCGAACTGATCGAGAAGGCCGCAAAGGACTACCAGTTCCTCCATTTCCACATCGCCTTTCCGGAGGTCTTCTTCCCCACGGCTCGGCCGGGAGACGAACACAAGACGCGCGAGAACGCAGGGTTCGATGTTGTACTTGGAAATCCTCCTTGGGGTCAAGTGGAGCTAGATCCAGTCCAGTTTTTTGCCATTGATCATCCCGAGGTCAGCCAGGCGCAAAACATGGCGGCACGTGACCGGATGATCAAGGAACTTCTAGAACGAGACGCCTTATCGTATCAAGGTTACGTTAGTGCCAAGCAGGCACTCCAACGCTTTCAAGCTTTTGTTCATTCTTCCGGGCGCTTTGCCTTAACGAGCAGAGGCCGCCTCAATACAGCACCCCTCTTCGCAGAACTTGCTCGTCATGCAATAAACCCAATGGGACTGGTAGGCATTATCGTTCCTTCGGGCATTGCTACCGATTCATTCACCCAATACTTCTTCCAGGACATTATCAGCGCTCAATCTCTCGCAAGCCTCTACGACTTCGAGAACAGAAGCAAGCTATTCCCAGCAGTCGATAGCAGACAAAAGTTCTGCCTTCTCACAATCACGGGGGTTGCGAGACAGCACCCTGCAGCCGACTTCGTACTCTTTGCACAACAGGTGGCGGACCTGAACGTCCCTGAGCGTCACGTGACGTTATCGACGGCCGACTTTGAATTAATCAACCCAAACACGGGGAATATGCCAATCTTCCGCAGTCGAGACGATGCAGAGTTGGCGCGGGACGTTTATGCCCGTGTCCCAGTGCTTGTCCGGACCGAACCAAGTCGGGTATCTCCTTGGGATGTCAAGTTCAAGCTCATGTTCATGATGAACACCGACAGCAATAGGTTTCTGACTCGGCGATACTTCGGGGAAGGAGGCTTCACCCTCTCGGGCAGCGACTTCGTTAATGGAACCGGAGAACGCTACCTCCCCCTCTACGAAGGCAAGCTGATCCATCACTTCGATCATCGGTTTGCCACCTTTGAGGGTGTCGTCGGGGACAAGCCAATTGAGGCTGATAATTCGCTCAAGACCGACCCCAAATGGGCAATCTTGCCGCGTTACTGGGTGAGCGAGGCAGAGGTCAAAGAGAAGCTCGATGGATGGGATCGGGAGTGGCTGATCGGGTTTCGGGATATTGCGAGATCCACGGACGAGCGGACCCTGATCGCATCGGTCGTGCCCGCCACAGCCGTCGGGAATAATCTTCCGCTACTGCTAGCAGCCAGTGCTTCAGGCCCTTTGGCAGGTGCTTTGCTTGCATGCCTCAATTCGTTTGCCCTTGACACCATTGCCCGCATGAAGGTCGGGGGAACACATATGAACTTTTATGTCACCGAGCAATTGCCGGTGCTACCTCCAGACGTCTTCGACCAGCGAGTCCCCTGGGAGGCTGATTCGAATCAGAGCCTCGCTGACTGGATCGCCGTCCGAGTCCTCGAGCTGACGTACACCGCATGGGATCTTAAGCCTTGGGCTCGTGAACTTGGTTATGATGGAGAACCCTTCATCTGGAATGATTCACAACGTACAAAGCTCCGCGCTGAACTCGACGCGTGTTTCTTCAATCTGTATGGCTATTCGCGTGATCAAGCGGACCGAGCTCTGGGGAGTTTTCCCATCGTGAAACGGAACGATGAACGCGACTATGGTGAGTTCAGAACAAAACGCCTCATCCTGGAGCATTTCGATCGTTATTCACAATGATGATTTGGGAAGGTTGGTTTTTCAGCTCAAATCAGAGTGAGACGGCGATGAGGGATGGGGTCGACCTTGTGTCTCGGCGTTGACCGTGGAGCCTTTTGGGATCGCTCACCATCGATCATCGGATAGTTGAAGGGGACAAGTCAGGCAACTGGAGCAGCTGATCCCCGATAAGCGTTGGTCTCGCTGACTCCAGAGCGTTGCGCCCAAAGATCAGAGCAGGATCTCGTCGACGAGGGAGACGTGGACCACTGGAGTGGATTTCTGCCGGTGCCGATAGTATCGCCGCCAACCCATCGTCGCCATTGGCCCCAAGATAGCTTGCCGGATCTTCGCCCTCTGGCCAGGCTGCAACGAGACCCTCACGTCCTCGCTTGACCAAGGCCAATGACCACTGATGGTTTGCCTCGCGACCAGGTGCATCCCCGTCAGCACACAGAACGATGGCACCCGGATGGAGATCAAGAATAGCATCCCACTGGGAATCAGAGACGGCTAATCCGGACCCGGCTACTGGGGCAAACTCCGCTGATCGACCGGCTGAGGCTGCGACCGCGGCGATCGCGAGTGCATCGATCGTCCCTTCGCAGACAACAATCCGTGCCGCAGGACCAAGAGTTGGATAACTTGGGCGATAAAGGTTTATCGACTTTTCATAGGCCACAGTTCTAGTGCAGTTCAGATACTTCGGCACTCCATGGCGCTGGCCGTCGTACCGTCCGACGAAGCCAACCACGCTCCCGCTGTCGTCTTTCACGGGCATCATCACTCGATGGCGAAACACATCAATGATTGCGCTTTGCTCGTTGCGCCTAGCCAGGCCCGCATCGACAACCTCGTCATCAGCGAATCCTCGTGCTCGGAGATGGCTAATCAGCCGATCAGGCGCACCGTGAGGTGTATGCCCGACAACGGGCTCGCCGATATCTGTTTCCAGAGCATCGACGAAGATCCTTCGCCCCCGCAAATAGCGACGCCCCTCATCATGAAGTCGGCCATGGCTGTAGTAGGACCAAGCCTCTCCGAGGACAGCCTTCACCCGTTGGATAGAAGTTCGTTCGAGATCTGGCGCCTCGCACTTGAGTCTGACGCCAGTGCTCCGCTGATCACGGGACCCGACCGGAGACCTTGTGACAACGGCAGGAAAGGCAGTCCTGGACTCGATCATCCCACTAGCCTCACCCACACTGACGCGATAGACGCTTTCGACCCACTGGATCACATCGCCATGGGCACCACAACCAAAGCAGTGGAAGCGATCGGTGCGAAGATGCAACATCATCGACGGATTCCGATCATCATGGTCTGGCATCGGACAACAGACTCTGTAATCCGTTACCCCGGCCGGCACAAAGAGTCCGGTCCGAGCGACTACCTCAGCGAGTGAGTGTTGCGCACGAATCGACGCAAAGTCAAGCGACATCATCACCTCCCGAGTGTCAGTGACGGCTGGGTCAGTTCATTGGTGCCAGAGAGTTCACCTGCACAAGGAGTGAGGGACGCAGCATCAAGGGGTGAGCAACCAACCAGGTAGCTCTCTCTGAGTTGGGTGACTGGCGAGGAGGTGGACAAAGACAAGTGCTGGAGGGCGGGATAGGTCTCGATGAGATCATCGACGAGCGATAACCAGAGCGCGAACCGTGGATCACCATTGGCATGCTTGAGTGCCTTCTCCCATCGCGAAGTCTCTCGCTCCCGAAGGGATACGATGGCACGCTCGACGAGAGCGTGGTCATGACGGTCAAGCCACGTAGCCATCTCAGAACGGGTTCTCTGATCCGGTGGAGGCAAAGGGTGCCCCAGCTGCGTCCACTACGAGCTCACTGACATCGCCCGCATCTGCATCTCGCTGATCGATCCACCACGAGGCCGAAGTAATGAGCCGGGCGGGCTGCTCCACCTCAGCGATGTAGGCCTCCTCTGCATCGAAGAGTTCATAGGCGGCGGAAAGTAGCTCAAATCGAACCCTCCGAGCCCACTCGACTGCCTTGTCTGAACCATCGAGGCAGGGCATATCGGCCCTTACCTCCCACGAGGTGATCTGTTTCATCTGCTGTGCCCTGTGCTCGGTGAGCCAAGCTTGTTGATCGCTTCTCTGTTGGCGGCCATGAGCTCTGTGCCAACACGCTGAACAGTCTTTGGTGGCGAGCCATCTGGCATAGCCGGCGCGCCTGCTTGCCCGCTTCGCCGAGAGATCGTGATCTTGGGAGTGCCCACAAGCATGCTCCACCGACCATTCTGTCCTCACTGTCATACCTGGCTCCTTTCCTCGTGCCCTGTGAAGAGTCACTTACTTCTGGGCCAAGCCGGTGGGAATTCGTCAAGCGGGGTGCAGGCTCAAAGGAGGCGATGAGCCTCCTCATCGCGGGCCAAGAAGTGCTCCCACGCGTCGTCATCAATGGCGCGAGGTGGAGCTGGAGTCGATCGATGAGTTGAGAGACAGCCCGCATGCGCAGTCCACTCACGCAGACGAGACTCAATCTGGGCGAACGCCCACTGCCATTGGACTGGACTCGTGGCCGGTGAACTCTGGGCAAAACTGATTCGCTCGTGATCTCGCAATGCGACCAGCGCTTCGACATGACCATTGTGCAGATACCAGCAGCGAGGGATCACATGATGATCAAGGTGGGGATATCTGTGCACCAACTCTTCCACCCAAGCACGAAGCGAATTCCACTCGCTACGCCGATCACCAACACGGATAGCTGGCCAGAAAGTTGGTGCACTGAGGGCAGGATCTTCCTCGTCTCCCAGTTCTTCGAGGAGCTGTCGATAGGCATCATGGGTCAGGCTCGCGTCTGGTGAGTCGATCGTCTCCGACCCGCTACACTCTCGATCCTCTGGCATGTCTTCTAGCTGCTCATCAAGTACTAACCCCTCGAGATCCTCGGAGTCTGAATCCATCGCTAGATCCCCACCCTCCGCGTCCGCTGCCGACGTAGCTCGGCAACCAGCACATCTGTTGCTTGCTCACGCGGGCGCTTTCGCCATTCAGGGTTCGTCTCCATCAGCTGGTGAAGGGTGATATGACACGAACGACAAAGGGCGATAAGGTCGGTAAAGCTCTCGTGCCCAAGTCGCCCATAGCTGCGGTGATGGAGATCGCCACTTCGCGTCGTCCACGGAGCGCCACAGATGAGACAGAAGGGATCTCGACCACCTGCAAGTCGTCTCCATTCCCCCACCCACCGTTCTCGTCGCAGGTACCACGCACGAGATCGCATGTACGTCGAATACTGCTGGCGAATCGCAGATCGCCGGGGAGACCAGGACAGGCCCGTGCGTGGTCTACGCATCTCCCAAGATCTCACCAGCACCCTGTCGGAGTAGGGCCTCGACCTGGGACCGATCACTTTGTAACTGGCCAGCGTCATGACGTCTAGTCCAAGGTCTCAACGTCAGCATGATCGGTTGTGAGGCACGATAGAGGAGCAAGCCATAGCCGAGCTTCAAGGTCCGAATCGTCGCTGGATCAAGGACGCTTTGGCGGCGAATGGAGGTCGATATCGACCGACCTGTCGATGACGAACCACTCTGATACGATTGGCTTGACTCAAGCACCTCTCGTTCGCCGACCAAGCGCGAGATATCCGCCAGGTCATTTGCATTCGAGCTCCCACCAAGAATGACCTTCGCAGTGGCAGAGTCCCAGATTGCCCCAGCTGTCTCTGACCCCCATCGGTCTCTTGCCTGGGCTAGCGACTGGAGAACCACCATCGTCGGGATACCCGTCCCTCCTCCCTCGGACATCAAGGAACCAAGGGAGGGAAGTGGATAATTGGCAGCCTCATCGAGTATCAGCGTCAAGGGTGGATCAAGACGTGCGCCAGGTGAGGCTGCAGCCAACCGTCGCGCCACTTCAACCACATCCTCAATCAACGCAGAGACCAAGCCAGCGGTCGCCGAAGCGCCACTAGCAGTCCCCAGCAGAAACAGGGTTCCACGATCTCTGAGAAAGTCACGCGGGTGAAAGGATTCTCCCTCAGCTGGCGACACCGCCTCAAGGACTCGGGGGTCCGCAAGTGGCGCGAAGGCATTGCCAACCATTGACCAAACCGAGTCGCGTTGTCTTGGATCGGCCGAGACAATTGCATCAAGTGCGCGATCCCAGCTGGGGGTTGCCCTTGGATGATTGGAGAGGATGGCGACCGCGTCTCTCGCCGCAGCCGCCGAGAGACTCCACTCATACAGCACCGAAGGAGGTTGTCCCGCGATCGCCGCAGCGTGGAGCATGCACCGGACTGCGTTTTGAGTCTGTTGCTGCCAAAAGTTCGCCTCGGTGACACCGCGCCCTGAGTCCGCACAAAGTGCCTTCGCTCTGACCATGGCGGTTTGTGCTCGCTCGCAACCTCGCACCGGCGACCAACGCAAGGTGGATGGAGCACCGATGGCCAATCCTTGAGGATCAAACACTCCAACAGGCCGACTATCAGATCCGCGCCGCGTGAGTGTCACCGCCAGATTGTCCGGCCGAGTAGAGGTCGTGATCACCGCGCCTGGGGCATCAAGAATGGAGGGGATGATCAGGTTCAGGCCTTTGCCCGAACCGGGAGGTCCAAGGATCACAAGCGAGTCACGCACGCCCATCCAACAGTCCACCCCGCGACTCGTACCGAGATAGAAGCCAACGTCGCATGGCTTGGCATCGGCAATGGAAGGACGAAGTACCCCGGCTTGACTTAGCAGCACCTTTGGCCCCGCCAGCGCCGCGATGTGCGCACGCTCTGCCATGCCTTCAAGTTGTGCCGGGTCCGCAGATGCCACTTCAGAACGAGGTGCTCGAGGACTCAATACTCTCCAACCAAAATAGAGCATCATGGCAACCAACAACAGCGAAAACGTTTCGGCGCTCCAATAGACCCAAGGTGAACCAACCGGGGAACGCCAAGCCAACGAAGGATCGGTTGGGTGGGCTAGCGCATTAATCGGACCATCGAGACGATGAGGAACTTGATGACCAGAGATCCTCGCGCTCACCAGCGCACCACCATAGAGTGCGCCCATCACCAGCATGGCAATTGCGATCGCAACCAGAGCAACATCAACATTGCGATCGCCATTTGGTCGCTGGGGCACTGGGGCTAACATGCCGATCCCGGTAGAGCTTGGGTCATCACGATCGGTCCTCGCAGACATGAGTGATCCAACAACATTATTCCAAACGAAAGTCGGGTCAGCATCAGCTTCGCTGGCGAGGACAACCCAGTGCGATACATTATGAAAACCGAAGACTCATTCTGCAACCAACAACTGGTGCCACCCTTGTTCCCAAAGTCACGAATTGGCAAGGTACTCACGATCGACTCCGTACGAAGCCACAAACCGCTCGTTTTGGGGCGCGCCTACTGCTCGCTCGTTGCTCTTACGTTCGATCGCCTCTTCGACACCTGGAACTCTTCCCCCAGGGGTTTTCGGTGCTGGAGACGCTTCCAGAATCAATCGGGCCGCCGAGGAGACTCGAGCCTGCGTTTGAGCGATAGCCTTCACGGGATCGGCACCAGCCCAGGCGGCGATGCAAGGGAAGCTGTAGTCGTCGCTTGCCATACCATGCGCCGCTGCCACGATGAAGGCCGTCGACTCTGCCTCGACCTCTTGACGTGAGCGCTCGAGAGCCGCGCCAAGACCCTCGGTATGGAGCAGAACGTGCGCGACCTCATGAATCATAGTCTTCACCATCGCTGCATCATCCATGTCATCCCGAATCCGAATGGTGTGCGCCGTAACATCAGTCATCCCATTAGCTCCACCTAGCTCAACTGCAGACCCCACGGTCTCGACCGCATAACCACGCTCTATGGCAAGGTGCATGATCGCCTCTCCAAGACCAACAGGGGCCATACCGTTCAGTAGCTTGGGACTCGCCACTTCTGGCAAGGGATCACCCGAGGTCTGAAACTGGGAAAACACGTGCTCGATCTTGAATCCACCGAGGGTCATCGCCATCGTCTCGTGCTCACTCGGACCAGGGAGTTCATCGTGCCGAAGTACCCTGACCTGCCCATCTGGGCTGGACGCGACACGGCGGCTATAGCGAATCGGAGCCAGGATTGCGTAGCCCTTTTGTCCCCGTTCAACTTGGCGTCCAAGTGCCTTCCAGGTGTGAAACCCAGCCACGAACCCAGGATTCGGATCGGGAACACGCCCCTGCTGGTAAGCCATCGCGTGCTGGGCAATGATGAGCTGAGCGTTATTTGGGGTATACGAATGGAGCTCGGCCGCGAACGCCAGGTATCGCTGCCAGTCGTCTCCAGATCGGATCTTGACAATCTCAGCCTTGAGGATAGCTTGGGCAGCTCGTACCTTCTCTGTCTGTGCCAGCTGCACGCTCTCCTTGTGCAGGTCCTCCAAAACCATGAATGCCCCTTTCCAGACAGACGAGAAAGCATTGATCTCTCACCCAAGATGGCGAAGCCAGGAATTCCGTCAGAACGCCCGCCACCAGGCTTTTGCGCTGAGGCGACGAAGCGAGCTCGAAGACGGCGCTCGACATCCGCGATCATTACCGGACACCTCGTCATCGCCCTTTATCCATGAAGGCCCCCGAAGCGAGGCGGGACCGCCGCCTGTGGGTTCATTCTGCGCATCCGAGATAGGAGGAGCAGATTTCCGATTCAAATGCTCACCAACCACGCAGGGGCTAAACAGGACCGCGAGTGAAGTCTCCGCTGTCGCCGTCTCGCGGCCTGTCACACACCCAATTGAGACCGATGAGCTCCCGGGACCAAACCTAGCAAGCTTGGGCCGACAACAACGCAGCGCTCTTGCTGAACTCCATCACGGACGTCTTGGCTCAAGAGGAGGCTGGGAAAGTAGATCCCTGAAATTCTGTACTAAACGGGTCCAGCTTGTCCAATCAGGTCGCAAAAACCACCTGACACCCACTTCTGCTGTTCGCCTAATAGCAGGCGAGCACTCAGAGGAATTCGTGACACACAAAAGCCAAGCAATCCCGACAGACCATGGCTGATGCTATTGTATCGAAAGGTTTTCCACTGAGGAATACTCAAAAGCCTGCCATCTGAAGCTGATCAGCTCCACGACTAATGATCGCGTCCTGCGACATCAAAGTGGCGATTCAGATACTCCAAACCTAAGGGGGACACCTTGTGTAAGAGAGGCACCCTGCGGTCTTCGCAGACACCGTGCCGGTGTATGTGTCTCCAATTTCCTCCCTACAGCGTAATCTCGCCAATCACCGGAGCCCCGAGGTGGGTGTTGGCATTGGAACCCTCAAAGGGGGCAGTCCCGAAGTTAAAGACTCCGCCATCGGCTCCAAAGAGGTAATAGCCCGCTTGGCTCCCTGGAACATAGGTTCCACCAACGATTGGGGCATTCAAGGGATGGGTTCCTTTGAGACCGGTGATCCCAAGGGTGTAGGTGTTGCCGAGGAACTTGGCATCGCCCAAGTTAAAGACTCCTCCGTCTGCTGCTATGAGGAGATATCCATTGGCACTCGGGGTCAGTGTCATGCCAACGATTGGAGCGTTTAAGGGATGGGTGCCCTTCAAGCCGGTGAGCCCAAGGGTGTAGGTGTTGCCAAGGAACCTGGCATCCCCGAAGTTAAAGACTCCACCGTCTGCTGCCACCAGATAAAGACCCTTGCCGTCTGGGGTTGGGGCAAGTCCTACGATGGGAGCATTCAAGGGATGAGTTCCCGTGAGACCGGTGATCCCATAGATCGAGACACCGACAAAGCGCATGGCGTCACCGAAGTTATAGATCACCCCAGCATTGGTCACCACCCAGTAGCCATTGTCATCAGGAGTAGCGGCCATGCCGATGACACTACCAACTGGGTTGGTGACACTTCCATAGGAGTGAGCAGTTCCAAAGCTCTCAACGGTACCAGACTTGGTAACGAGCCAATAGCCATTGGTACCACTCGCAGCTCCTCCAACGATGTCATTTGCTCCGCTCCCGGTCTTTGAGGAAAAGGACGAGTCCTCGTGGGTGAAGATCCCACCGTTGGCGGTGATGAGGCCAAAGGGGATGGGAAGTTGGGAGGTTGGGGAGGTCAAGGGAGGTGGAGTGGAACTTGAGGGCTGAGTCGTTGGGGTTGATGGGGGAACCCTGACCGGCGGTGCTTGAATGGTAATGGTCTGGGGTTCTCCACTGAGGCTGGTGTAGTCAGTACCTTGGGCGACTTGGGGGGTTAGGGTGCATTGACCGGCACCGACGTAGCTCACCACCAGGCCCCTCGCGCTACAAACACTCGCTGGGCCAGCTGTTACTGACGTGGTCCCGTCTCCGGAGGTAGCCACCGAAGCGGTGAAGCCTCCCCCGACGATTCCCCCAGTTGGCAGGTTTGTGATCGCGGGAGGGGTCGGGGTAGCCCGGATAACAGTGAGTGACTCTTGGACCTGGGGGGCTGAGAGATAATCGTCGTTTCCAGCTTGGTTCACGTCGATAACACAGGTGCCGATACCCGTGGAGTTGACCGTGGAGCCATCGGTACCAGAAACATTGCACACCTCAGTGCCACTTGTAGAAGCGACACTGAAGACGAGCGGTTGACCCGATGATCCACCACTTGCCGACAGCGTCCCGGAAACGCCGTAGGACAAGGTTGTAGGACCCGTAAAGGTGATCGCCTGGTTGAGAACCTGGGTGGATCCAGCATCGCAGGATACTCCACTAGAGGTCGCGAAACCTCGTTGATCGGTGGTGGGGCACAACTGCACGGATTGCTTATTAACAGTAACTGACGTCCCAGCTGGGATGAGGCCTATGGCTGGGTTGCCCGTCTCGGGCAAGATAGTCTCGGTGGGCCCTCCATAGTTGCCAAGGGAGGTGAGGTCTTCGGCAGCACTTGAACTACTGACACTGGTGGAGGTGGACGAGGTGGTAAAACCACAGGTTGAGTCATCGGAGACGTTGTAGCCTTCGTCGGTGAAGGTACCCTTGTATCCGGCACACTCACCGCCACTTGGGGCACCGTTGAGTGTGGCAAATAGATCAGCGGCGAAGTACACCTTGCCGCGGCTGTTGTAGATGCCATCTCCACTAGCTGTATTACCGCCGCTGACAGCGGTGTTGTCGGCGATGGTGGAAGCGGTCATGTCGAGGACACCGGAGCTGTAGATACCACCACCGTAACCGATCACACTCTGACCACCTTGGGAGGTGTTGCCCGCAATCGTGGAGTTGGCTATGGTGAGCGTCCTGGCGTTGTAGATGCCACCGCCGTAGGCAACATTGTAGTCATGCCCTCTAGCAGTGTTATCAGAGATTGTAGAACCGGTTACGGTCAGTGTCCCGGCGTTGTAGATGCCACCACCACTAGCTGTATTAAGGCCGCTATCAGCAGTGTTATCAGAGATTGTAGAACCGGTTACGGTCAGTGTCCCGGCGTTGTAGATGCCACCACCACTAGCTGAGCCATCACCACCGGTGACGCTCATCCCAATGAGGTTCAGGTGAGTACCACTGTTGTTCGTCATAACCGTACCGGAGTTGGTCCCATCAAGGGTTGGATCACTGACCCCTGGGGCTGGTTCAATTGTCACCGGGGAGGTCACTGTGGTTCCGGTCGTGTCGACAGTGAAGTTGCCGTCATAAGAAGCAGAGGAGCCCGGAGTCACCAACTCGATGGTTCCACCCGCGCCGACATCGCCCAGGGCAGTGGTGAGCGAGCATGCGTCAGCGACATCAGCACAGCTACCGGTACCAACTGGTACGGCGGCCGCAAACAACACGCTCGCCAACTGCACTGATCCGGCGTCGCAGGTTACTCCAGTAGGGGTCGTGAAGCCTCGTTGATCGGTTGTGGGGCACAACTGCACGGATCGATTATCCACCAAAACTGACTTACCAGCTGGGATCAGACCAATGGCTGGGTTGCCTAATGTCGGGAGAATGGTTTTGGTGGTTCCTCCGTAGTTACCAAGGGAGGTGAGGTCTTCGGCCGTTGAGCTAGTGACGCTGTTGGCGGTGGAGGTAAAGCAGGACGAGTCATCGGAGACGTTGTAGCCAACGTCAATGAAGCCCCCGCCCGTACACTCATCTCCGCTTGAGGTGCCCCCTGTAGTGGCGAGTAGGTCACCGGCTAAAACCACCTTGCCGCCGTTGTTGTAGATACCATCTCCGCTGCCGGCGACAGACCCGGAGGTATATCCGCTTCCGCCAGTGCCAGCAGAGTTGTCTGAGATGGTCGATCCGATGATGGTAAGGAACTTGGTGGTGTAGATTCCCCCACCACTTCCGCCGGTGCCCCCTGTGTCAGTGCCGCTGTTGCCGCCACTCCCCGCAGAATTGCCTGAGATCGTGGAGTTCTTCAGGGTGAGCTTCGCGGTGGTTGAGATTCCCCCACCATTGCCACCGTTGCCGCCGGAGTTAGTGCCGCCTCCGCCAGTGCCCGCGGAATTGCCTGAGATGGTCGATCCGATGATGGTAAGAGACGCGGTGGTTGAGATTCCCCCACCATTGCCTCCGCTTCCGCCAGTGTCGCCAACGCCAGTGCCACCGACACCCGCCGAGTTGCCTGAGATCGTGGAATTGGTGATGGTAAGGGACGCGGTGGTTGAGATTCCCCCACCATTGCCTCCGCTTCCGCCAGTGCCAAAGCTGCTGTTAGCGCCACCACCCGCCGAGTTGTCCGAGATGGTCGATCCGGTGATGGTAAGAGACGCGGTGGTTGAGATTCCCCCACCATTGCCTCCGCTTCCGGGAGTGCCAACGATGTTCGTAACGCCAGCTCCCGCCGAGTTGCCTGAGATCGTGGAATTGGTGATGGCAAGGGACGCGGTGGTTGAGATTCCCCCACCATTGCCTCCGTTGCCCTCAGTGCCACCAATGCCGCTTTGGCCGCTATAACCCAAACCTCCGGTGATGGTAACCCCAGAGAGGTTCAGTGTTCCTGTTCCTGTGACGGTTAACACGGTTCCTTTAAAATCACCATTGAGTACAGGAGAATTACCGTTGTAGTTCTCGATGGTCACGGTGGAACCGGTTGGGATATCGACCGAGAAGTTACCGTTGTAATCAATTGAGGGTCCTGTGTAGCCATCTACCGGCGCTAAAGAAGGAACTGCGCCATCTCCATTGGTGATCAGGTAAATGGCGGTATTGGTGTTGGATGCTTCAGCTTCACTGAGAGCCTCGGATAGGGAGCACCCAGATGTCGGAGATGATCCTATGCATGAACTAGAACTCTGGCCGTTGGTGGCGGACGCTGAGGCAAAGAATGTCTGGAGCGCCAAGGATGTCAACTGCCCCTGGTAAGTCGAAGCCAGTGCCAATGACCCATAAGCACCACTGCCGAGCACCAAGACCAAGGTGGCAATGAAGCGGAAAATAGAACGTCCCTTGATTGGGGTCATCAACTGCTTCATCGAAGCGCTCCTCTCGATTTCCCCCATGGTTGACTTCTCAAGGGAGACTACTGGCACACAATGTTCCCACAGTACCAGAGGAGAGAGCAGTTCAACCAGCTGATTCGCACCTATTTGAACCAATTTGACAGTCGGCACCATCACTTGTCACGTAATCGCTTCGCACAAACACTCAGGGTGGTGAAGTACTTGTGTGACGGAGGCAATGTGTGAGAACCTTCGACGCTCGAGAGCGGAAGATTTCCCCAGGACCATCGTGGGTGCCCGACTGGGAACTCCACCTTTGGGCGGTATCTTCGCTTGGTGCCCACGTGTATCGAAACTCTTGAATACGTAGAGACAGGTGGGACGACTCCCAGTTGTCAGACGAACTGAGCCCAGCCCTTGAGGCGCACCTAGGGCCTCTGGCGGTGAAGAAGGAGAGTTGATCGTTGTTAATTTTTACCTGGACGAACGAGAATCACCACAGCAGCGTCCTAATTTTGTAGGATACGAGTGGTTTCAGTATCGCACTGTATGTGGAAGGCCCCTAGTGCCGGGGTTAACTAGCGAACTCACGCCCGGTGGCTCGCTCGAAAGCGCAAAGAACATAACGAAACCTCATATTGCCCTTTCAGTGGTTTCAGATATAGGCACCAAGTTCCCAAACATCGGGCTCCATGACAAACCACATGCTTCCTACTATCTGCCCCTCTTCACCGTGATCATGAATTCCATTTCTGGCGGATCACTCCACTGGCAGCTCAAGCAGAGATTGCAAATACAGTATTTTGGCGGTTTCGTGGGAGCGGTAGAGTTCAAACCCGCAACCAAAGAATTATGAGACCTCCATGTACAAATAAACCGGTCAGGCTAAGCGAAGTCGTTCGCTCCTCGGACCTAGGGCATATCTTACGTCGGCGAACCTTGAACAACCATCCGCTGATTGGTGTCGAAACAAGCGAGTTCGGCTGGGGTGAGGACATGGCGGACGACAAAGGCTCGCTCTCCAAGTCGCCAGAGTCCCTCGCCACGTTCGAGATCAGGAAGTTGGGCCACCTCGGTGCTCGAGAGACCGAGTGAGATACCGGTCTTGGTCGCCTCACCTGACTCCTGGGCATAGATGATCTTGGTAGAACAGTCGGCGAGGAGTCCAAGGGCAAGCCCACGTGCTTCGCTTCCGGCATCACCCACTGCATCGAGATCAGAGAGGCGGTGAATGACCATCATGTTGGCGATGCCAAGTGCTCTCGAGAGTTTCCACTGGGATTGCATCCTTGCGAGCAGTGCGGGTTGGGCGAGGAGTCGCCAGGCCTCATCGTAGATGACCCATCGCTGGCCAGCATTTGGATCGGTGAGCGCCGCCTCCATCCAGCTTGAGGCACACGTCATCACCATCCCTATCAAGCTATCTGATCCCGAGATCCTCGAAAGGTCAAGACTCACCATGGGAAGCGTTGGATCGAACCTCACGGTCGAGGGGCCATCAAAGAGTCCGGCGAGATCACCCGATACCGTCCGGGTAAGCGCATGGCCGATCTCCCGGGAGTCAGCGGCGAGTTGCTCAATGCTCGAACCCGCTACCGCTCTTCTTGGCCGAAAGAGCGCATCAACAATATGGGGAAGAATAGGAGTGGTGTTCTCCATGACTGCGGTCTCGAGTGCTGCATCGAGGGCAGAGTGTTCTACTGCCAAGAGTTCACGACCCAAGGCCGATTCGGTAAGGGCACCGATGAGTGATCGCCGGCGTTGTCGAGTCACTGCCATCCACTCGGCGTCAGTCATGGAGCTTGGTCGTGGACCTTCATCGAGGGGGTTGAGTCTGGCGGGCAGACCACCACCGAGTTCGATGGCGATACCGCCAACCGCTCGTGCCACCACGCTCCACTCCCCTTTCGGGTCGCCAGGTACATAGATCTTCCGACCAAAAGCAATAGAGCGTGTAGCGATACTTTTTGCGAGTGCACTCTTTCCTCGTCCGATAATCCCAGCAAGCAACACATTTGGGTTGGTCAGTACTCCTTTGGCGTACAGTACCCACGGATCAAAGACAAACGCCGCCCCAGACCAAGAGTCATGTCCAATCAGCACCCCTTCGGAACCAAGTCCCGCCTCGGCAAGGAATGGATAGGCGCCAGAAAGCATCTCTGTCGTTGCACGATGCGGCTTAACCCGGAGTGGCCGCCACGAGCGCAGGGCCAATGGGCCAGGTTCGCCGTTGGCGGGAAGGTACTGGGCATCCCTGCGTTCCGCTCGCAGCGCCGCCAACTCCTGCCGTCGCTCCTCCATCAGCGCCTTGCGATGATCAGCCGCTACACGAGCGGCGACCTTCGCTGACGCTTTGCGCTCCCGACGAGATGCCGTAGCCGGAGTGTAGAGTGCCGCTCCAAGGGCCCTTCCACCGTCTGGGTGCAGCGCCTTTGGCACCGCGGCTGAGCGCTCTGCAGCATTTGGCTCGTCGAGGAGCCGAGATGACTCTGGTCGTCCACTCGGCACCCCTTGTGCGTCGACGGCGTCTCCACCCGGGATGTCCGGATGATCAAGAACCTTTCGCCTGAACATCAAAACGCCTCTCGAGCGAGTGGCAATGCTGCAACGACAAAACCTTGGGTCTGCCGGCCATAGAGGATCCGAGTCTCACACGCTGACTGTGCGGCAGCCAGCTCAATCTGGGATACGGCTGCTGATAACGCCTCTTCCGTGGGTGCTGAGATTGCGATGAAGCCAGAGAACTGCACATCTGCGTGCCCGCTGATGAGG
>NZ_DAHVNP010000038.1 GCF_027319265.1 Ferrimicrobium sp.
GTCTCACTGCGTCTTTTTTGAATTCGTCGTCAAATTGTCGACGAGTCTTCTCATTCCTAGTTTTCTGATCTTCCGTTTCTCCCATACCTATATTCTCCTTGTTTTAAGGGAGAACCGTGTCCCGTATCGTGAGTAGTTTCACTTTCGACCTACTCCACTAACCCACTCTGGAAGGTTGTCGATGGGCCTTAGACCTTAAAAAGCTTCAACCCTACAACCTACTACTCTGTCTTTTCCGCCAACCACGCCTACACCGGGCCCGAGAAAACGTATCTCAGTGGCTACTCGATCTATAGTTTTCAATCAGATACCGCTGAGACCGATGCCGTGCGTTCTGGCGTTCTCGACTTTGGGTTCATCCCCTACAGCGATGCTGGTCAAATCGGCTACTTTCAAGCCCATGGTTTTAAGGTGGCTCCTTGGAAGTACTTCTATAATGAAGTCGTAGAGTTCGGCTACACCGGTCCATGGAAGGCGCTCGTAAAACAGCTCTACATACGCCAAGCGATGCAACACTTGGTGAATGAAAAGCTATATCTGGATCAGACGCTTCATGGCTATGGCTTGCTCGACTACGGCATTGCTCCTGTCTATCCCAATTCAGATCTTGTCGCGCCAGGCCTTCAATCTGATCCGTATTCCTATAGCATTTCGGCAGCGAAAACGCTCTTAACTGACCATGGTTGGGTCAAGAACTCCAGCGGCGTCGATGTCTGCGAGCACCCTGGTGATGCCAGCAACGAATGTGGCCCAGGAATCCCAAAGGGGAAGGTCTTCAGCATCTCCTTCACCTACCAGACTGGTGTGCAGAGCTACCTTTCGCAGGTCGAGGCATTCGTGAGCGCGGCAGCACAGGCTGGCATTGATGTCTCACTGACCGGCCAATCGCTGACCAGCATGTACTCCAATGATGGGGTGTGTCCCCCAGGCCCTTGCAACTGGGGCATGGCAGGTTACTCCGCCTACATGTGGGATTTTGGACAGTACGAGATCATCCCCGCGGGTGGCAACGAGTTCGGCAAGGGTAACTATTGGGCAGGTGGCTATGACTCAAAGGAGGCAAACCAACTGATCACAGCGGCCCATGAGCAGCCAGGGCTGCAGCCGCTCTACGCAGATGAGGAGTACCTAACAAAACAAGTAGACTCCCTCTGGTGGCCGCTGGCAGACTACGAGATTGTCGTTGCAAAGAACGACTTGGGTGGCTGGTATCCCTTGAATCCGTATGCCAACTTCCGCCCCTCCACCTGGTACTTCACGAAATCGTGAGCACCGTGACGTCACGCACAATGGTCATAGCTTCAACAGGATTCAAAGTGACCTTCTTTGTCGGAGCCCACTAGTGGTGGAATCGCTGAACGAAAGGGAGATGCCATGGCTGTTCAAGAGTTGGGTTGTTACATCGATGGTGCAATGCATGTGCCCCAGTCCGGGGAAGTTGTCGCCGTTACCAGCTCAGCAACAGGGGAGCCTATTGCAAACGTAGCCATCGCTAGTAGGCACGAGGTCACAATGGCCGTGGTGGCGGCGCGACGCGCCCGAGCAGAGTGGTCCGAAGTCGGGCCGTGGCAACGGGCAGAGATCTGCCATCGCATCGGAGATGCTATCGCGCGTCGCATCGATGAGTTTGCGGAACTTCACACGCTCGAACAGGGGAAACCCCTCTCTGAGTCGATCGCCGACATCAAGGAGGCTAGCCAACTCTATCATCTTCACGCCGAGGATCTGTTACGACTTCATGGCGAGACCATGCCCTCTTCAGATCCGAAGAAGAGGATGTTCACCTTCTACCGCCCTGTCGGCACCTGGGCGATCATCACCCCTTGGAATTTTCCTGTCCTGATGATGGCCGAATTTGTCGCACCCGGGCTCGCAACCGGTAACGCACACATCGGAAAGCCACCTACCCATACGGCGATGACCGTCTTGGCAACGCTGGAATGCTTCGAGGAGGCGGGCGTTCCCTCAGGACTCGTGAACGTACTACCAGGCGGTGGAGAACTTGGGGATCTGTTGGTAACCCATCCTGAGATCGACGCGGTTGGCTTTATTGGCTCATCAGCCACCGGCGCACGCATACAGTCGCGGTCGGGCCTCAAGCGCACGGTCATGGAGTGCTCCGGCAATGGTCCACTGATCGTCTGCTCGGATGCCGACCTTGCGAAAGCGGCCAAAGCCGCAGTCTACGGTGCCTATTTTTGCGCCGGACAGGTGTGCTGTGCCACAGAACGAGTGTTGGTCGATGCATCAATCCATGATGAGTTTGTCTCCCTCTGCCTCAGTGAGGCGGAGAAGGTTCGTCTCGGTGATCCGTTCGACAACGACACCATGCTCGGCCCACTGAACAATCAAGAGGTAGCCAAGAAGATGGACCGACACCTTGCCGACGCGCGAACCCATGGCGCTTCGATTCTCACCGGTGGAGGACGCAGGCCAGGAATGCCGACGGACCTCTACTACGAGTTGACCGTCATCGACGACGTGCGCGAGGAGATGCTGGTCGCTCAAGAAGAGACCTTCGGTCCCGTTGTCCCTATCCTCTCCGCATCTGGAGACGAGGAACTGCTGGCAATCGCTAACCGTGATCCGCTTGGGCTCCAAGCGGCGGTCTTCACGGAGAGCACCCGCAGAGCTTATTTCTTCATGGAGAAACTGCGCGTGGGTCAGGTAATCGTCAATGACTCCACCGGCTTTTGGGACATCAATATGCCCTTTGGCGGAGCTGGAGGCAGCGCCACCGGTTGGGGACGACTTGGCGGTAAATATACCCTTATGGAGATGTCAGACCTACGGACCGGCGTGATCGACCTGTCATAGATGCACCAACTCGATCAACCCGGCCTAGAAGAGCGAACCACCGCGATTCACTATCCTCGGGTGGGAGAATCCTGCAACTGACTTCGGATTTCCCTCCGCAAGCAGTAGGAATTGTGCATTGTTGTGATCCTTCCCAGAGACTGACTCCCGCTCGTTCAGCCACATGGCGGGAACTACCACACGCACGAACTCGCTCCAGGTCAACCGGCCAAAGAACCAGATGCGAGAACGATCGGTGGGTCATAGGTGTCACCCACAAGCGCAGCGCACAGGGACGAGGGGCCCTTACGGCCCACCCGACACCTACCGTCGAACTGCGCCACCAATCGACCGAGAGTCACCACTGATCACCCAATGATGTGAATCGTTCATCGGTTGGTGAACCCCACGACTATCGCCTACCTCATCAACGAAAACACCACGAGACCTAGTAATCCCGCAACCAGCGTCATCCTCGACGTCCCGGCTAACACCGGGATCAGTGCCCGGCCCTCGGCGTGGGCGAACACCGCGCGTAGTGGCGTAATAAGGAGCAGGCAAAGGATGAGTACCGATAGCAGCCACCAAGACCAACCAAGGGCGAGGGCAAACATCGCTACGCCCACGAGCATAAGCACCGTGTAGAAGATGCGTGTTGGTCCATCCCCCATTCTTACCGCCAGCGTCCGCTTGCCAGACTGGGTATCTCCAGGAATATCTCGAAGATTGTTGGCCACCAAGATGGCGGTGATGAAGGAGCCAAAACCCACCGCAACTGCTATCGCCGCTGGGGAGACGGCCAACACTTGGACATAATAGGCACCCAAGGTGGCCACTAACCCGAAGAAGATGAAGACAAACACCTCCCCAAACCCGTAATAGCCATAGGGATGTTTTCCGCCGGTATAGAGCCAAGCGGCGACAATACTCACCGCACCAACAAGCAGCAACCACCAACTGACCATAGCGCAGATGACAACCCCAGCAACCCCAGCAACCCCAAAGGCGATTACTGCCGCAAGGCGCACCGCCTTTGGACTCGCCAGCCGGCTGCCAACCAGCCGCAGTGGACCAACGCGATCCTCATCGGTGCCACGGATGCCGTCGGAGTAATCGTTGGCATAGTTCACCCCAACCTGTAGGGCCAGCGAGACTACCCCAGCAAGGACCGCTAACAGCGGACGGAAGTGGTGAACCCCGATGGCTAGACCCGTGGCTCCAAGGACCGGGGCGATGGAGGCGGGAAGAGTACGAGGGCGAGCGCCCTCAACCCACTCTGCTAACGAAGCCATCGATCAGGGCCGTCGTGGAAACTGATCAAAGGCTGGTCGGCGTTTGGCCAGATAGGCATCTCGCCCCTCCTGGGCCTCATCTGACATATAGAACAACATCGTGGCATCCCCGGCGAGCTGCTGGATCCCTGCCAATCCCTCGTCAGCGGCGTTGAAGGAGGCCTTCAGCAACCGCAGAGCGAGTGGTGAGAGGGCAAGAATCTCTCGACACCACTGCACCGTCTCGGCCTCGAGGCGCTCCAGCGGAACGACCGTGTTGACCAAGCCCATACGTAACGCCTCATCGGCGTCGTATTGGCGGCAGAGAAACCAGATCTCCTTGGCTTTTTTCATACCCACCGTCCGGGCCAAAAGTCCAGCTCCATAGCCACCATCGAAACTACCCACACGAGGGCCTGTTTGGCCAAAGCGCGCATTATCTGCGGCGATGGTGAGATCACAGACGAGGTGGAGCACATGGCCACCACCGATGGCGTATCCAGCCACCATGGCGATGACGGGTTTGGGAAGGCGTCGGATCTGGATCTGGAGATCCAGCACATTGAGCCTTCCGATCCCCTGCTGAGCGACCGCATCATCGCCGATGTAGCCATCATCGCCGCGAATACGCTGATCACCACCGGAGCAGAAGGCGAGCGGGCCCTCACCCGTCAAAATGACGACGCCAATACTCGAGTCATCCCTCGCGATCTCGAAGGCACGCTGTAGTTCGAACAGCGTCTGTGGACGGAACGCATTGCGCACCTCAGGGCGGTTGATCGTGATCTTGGCGATCCCATCAAGCACCTCAAACCGAATATCGGTGTACTCACCTCTCGATTCCCATGCGAACTCTTCCATCTCTCCTCCATCTCAACTCGTACCGACCTGCCTGCCAACAACAGATGTCACTGGTAGATATTTCTTGCTATCCGTCTCCTCGGCAGCCGAGGCGACCCATACGACTCTGACGGCACCACCGTGGCCACCCTACGCCTGGGAGTAAGGTCGCACCGGCAACCATCCGCTCATCAGCTAGTTTAGAGGCGTGAACAAGCTCGTGGCGATCCAACTAGCCCCGTCCCAACAGCTGATCGACTCGATCGCCGAATGCTGGGCCAACGATGACGCCGTCGCGGTCCTCGATCCGCGATCACCGAGAGAACGCATCCGCGAGCGACTCGCCGTGCTTGCACCACACCAGTTGATCGACACTGACGGCACCCATCACCTTGATCGAGACGCACCACCCCTTCCTCCTGACAGCCGGATCGTGATCACCACCTCTGGAACTACAGGTCCACCCAAGGCGATCATCCATACCGCCCAGAATCTGATGGCCTCGGCACAGTCGATCAGCAAGCGACTCGACATCCATCGCGATGACATCTGGTATTGTCCGCTCTCGCCGGCCTACATCGGCGGGCTCGCCGTGATCGCAAGATCGCTGCTGTTGGGCAATCGAGTCCTCCTGAGCCAGCACCTTGATCAATCATCAGTCGATGCAGCACGAACCGCTGGAGCAACCCTGACCGTAGCAGTCACTGCGGCGCTCTCCACCGTCACCTTCGACGGATTTCGTGTCGTGTTGTTAGGTGCGCAACCTCCACCCGAGCAGGTGCCAGACAACGCGATCGTCACCTACGGCATGACCGAGACCGGTTCCGGTGTCATCTATAACGGATACCCGTTGACGGGGGTAGATGTTCGGATCATCGACGACATCATCGAGCTCAAGGGTCCGATGATCGCCAGCCAGTATCGTGATCAATCCCCCGTTATCGATGAGGACGGGTGGCTGCACACCGGCGATCTCGGGGCGTGGCATGAGGATGGATCGCTACAGGTGCTGGGGCGCGCTGGCGAGATCATCAACAGCGGTGGGCACAAGGTCAACCCACTTCGCGTTGAGGCTGCAATTCGCAGTCGCTTCGACCCTGGACTCGGGGACCTCTGTATCGTCGGTACGCCTGACGATCGCTTTGGCGAAGCCGTCACACTGGTCATGACTGGTCCATCGGAACTAGCACTGAGCGAGTTGCACAATCAACTCGACACCCTCGAGCGGTGGGAGCTCCCTCGCAGAATCATTGTGGTCGCATCGATCCCCCGCACCGAGACCGGCAAGCCAATGCGCAAGGTGCTGAGCCAGCGGCTCTCGACCAACTAACCAGCGGCTCTCGACCAACACATGCCTCTCACGCACCAGGAACCCCCGCTCATCTCCAGCTACAATCGCCATAGAAACCATCAACGCGAAAGACCAAGTCAGCCCCCGTCACCTCAGGCCCGTTGGTCATGGCCATCGACAACAACCGCATCGGTTCGGGTCGTGGTTCGAAGCAGTGATCGTGGGTGCCATCCTCTCAGTAGCGAGACAAGTCCCTAGGACCGGTGCCGAGGACTGACGTTCCACCGGCACGCCAGCTCCGATACCCGCAACGACAATCGCCTAACGAGCCCCAACAGAGAGCGAAGGTTCGCCTCCCATGACAACGCCATCGGAGGCGAACCCTCGGAACGATGTTCTCACCCATCGCGACAAGCATTGGAGCCTGCCGCTGGCGAACTAATCGGTCAACGCTGGCTCGTAATCGATATCGCGCTCCTGTGCCGTGGGCATCTTGAAGTAGGGTCGTCCTTTGACCCAGTAGATGATCATCGGGATGAGGCCGAGCGCCATCGATCCAAGACCGACAATCAACGTCGTCGCATTCAAGGTCGGGATGGTCTGCTCAAACATCACCGCCATGAAGATCGCACCGACCAGTGGCCACAACCCTGCGAACAAGAAGTAGTTTGCGCCCGTGAAGAGCTTCTTACGATACAGGATCACCACCGAAAAGCCTGCGAGTGAATAGTAGATCGCGATCTGGAGGCCGATCGCATTGATGGCGTCGGAGAGGATCGTTCCGATCGAGCCGACATAGTTCGACGCGACAAAGAGCGCAATCGAGATCACCGCAACGACGACGGTCGCCGTCACCGGAGTCTTTCGAGTGGCATGGGTAACGCCAAGCGCTCGAGGCAGCGTTCCGTCACGTCCCATGGAGAACATCGTGCGGGTGACCTGGATGATGGTCGTCTCCAGAGTCGCAACGGTAGAGAGCACGACGGCCACCACCAGCAACTTCCCACCGACACCATGCCAGACCGTCTGGCCGAGCACCAGAAGCACATCACCGGCGTTATTCGCGATGATCTTGTTCGTGAGAACCATGTTGGTCCCGATGGTGAACACCTCAAAGAGGACAAAGACGACGATCACTCCGATGATGCCCCCAAGCCCTGGGGTCACCTTGGCAGCCTTGGTCTCCTCGTTCAGGTTCGCGGTCACGTCCCAGCCCCAGTAGTAGAAGGCCGCCACGAGCGCACCACCAAAGAAGATGCTCGAGGAGTGAAAGACCGAAGGGGAGAACCACGACCATGAGAAGTTGCGCACGTCATGACCGTGGACTAGCATCAACACGGCAAAAACCACCAGGATCACCAGTTCAATTGAGGACATCACCACCTGGATCTTGGCGGTGATCGTCACGCCAGCGATTACTGCCGCGATCATGATCAAAAAGACGATCGATCCTACAATCGTCACCGCTGTGACATTATTCGCCGCAGAGCTCGAGAAGAGGCCCAAGAAGGTGGAACCAGCCGGATAGGCACCCGCCACCATGAAGATCAAGGCCGAGGCCACCAGCGCCCAACCAGCGATGTAGCCAAGGACAGGATGGAGCGCCCTGCGAACCCAGGCATAACTGGCGCCACTATTGGCCTCGGAACGACCGAGATAATTGAAGGCCCAGACGATGCCAAACATCGCGATCCCACAGTACAGCAGGGCTGCCGGCCCACCTACCGAAACCGCACCGATGAGCACCGCAGTTGATGCGGCGATCGAATAGGCTGGCGCGACGCCAGCCACCCCCATGACGCTGGAGTCGAGCAACGAGAGTGCACCGCGTTTGAGAGAATGCCCACCTCCTTGATGAACCCCAGAGCCCTCAGGCGTATGTTCCACTGTGTCCACGTATCTTCCCCCTTTACCGATCCAACGACAGGTATACGTTGTAATGTAACAGATACTACGGATTCATGTTGCATTTTTATCAAACTTCATTGATTCCGCACAAAAATCTCGATTGAGCAAACGTATAACTAGAACATCCCCATCACTTCGCTACCGCCATCGACGGTGAGGATCGTTCCCGTCATCCATCGAGCCTCCTCGGAGAGTAGGAAGGAGATCACATCCGCTACATCTTCGGGCTCCCCGATTCGGCCAAGCGGCAGGCGACGGGAGAGCTGCTCCTCCATCGCGTCGACCAGCATCGAGGCAAACTGGGTACGAACGAGGCCTGGTGCCACCGTGTTCACCCGAATACGGGGCCCGAGTTCAGCCGCGAACTGTCGGGTCAGGTGGATGAGAGCCGCCTTGTGCACGTTATACCACCCGATCAGCGGCTCCACATGGAGTCCACCGATGGAGGCAACGTTCACAACAGCACCATGATGATCACCCGCACCCAGCCGTTTTGCAAACTCCTGGATCATGATGGTCGGAGCCTTCAGGTTCACCTGATAGACGACGTCCATCACCTTCGGGGTGAGCTCGGTCATGGGTCCGGCCCAAGGATTCGTCGCGGCGTTGTTCACCAACAATGTCACTGTGCCCAACATCTCCTCGGTCACATCAAAGATCGCCGATGGTGCATCCTCGTCACGTAGGTTGGCTGGACAAATCCCAACAACGGCCTCTGGTAGTTGGTCCCGGATCCGTTGGGCAGCCAACTCGAGTTCATCGAGCTTCCTCGCCACCAACATCACCTGATGTCCCTCACGGCTCAGCCGTGTAGCCGTCGCCAATCCAATGCCGCGCGAGCCACCGGTGATGATCGCGATCCCCATACCCACTCCCTTCGTTTCCTGTCTTAAGATTAGACCCACGACACCAAACAGGGCGTGCAGTCGTCAACAGCTGATGACGTCACTCCCCCAGATGGTAGGCTTGCCTGCAACGATGAGCGACACCCCACCTTCTATCTCCAATCGACTCTCAGAGTCTTCGAGTCGATATTTACTGCAACACGCCGATGACCCGGTCGCTTGGCAACCCTATGACCAAGAGAGTCTCGATCTCGCGGGCTCCTTGGATCGCCCTCTTCTCATCTCAATTGGATACTCTGCCTGCCACTGGTGCCATGTGATGGCGCATGAAACCTTCAATCAACCCGAGGTGGCAGCCTATCTCAACCAACACTTCATCTGCATCAAGGTCGACCGAGAGGAACACCCGGACGTCGATGCGCTCTACATGGAAGCGCTCATTGCCCAGCAAGGCAGTGGCGGCTGGCCGATCACCGTCTTTGCAACACCGACCGGAATTCCCATCTACTGCGCGACCTACCTCCCGCCCCAGACCAGCTCGCACCTCCCAGGGCTGCTGCCCATCGCCAGCAAGATTGTTCAGCTCAGGGCGGAACAGCCAGAGGCGATCCTCGAAGCGAGCCACGAATACGAGACTGCGCTCGCATCGCAACGTGCCCTCCCCGACTCCTCGGATCTCGAACCAGATCCCGAGGTGATCATCGAGCAGATGATCACTGAACTCGGAGAGCGCTTCGACCCCGAGTTTGGGGGTTTTGGCAACCATCCAAAGTTTCCCCAGCCCTATCTACTCGACATTCTCTGGCGTTCTCGTCATCTTGCTGCCGACCCACAACACGTCGAGCAGATGGTGGTCACGACGCTCAAAGCACTCGCGAACGGCGGTATCCACGACCACGTCGACGGTGGATTCTTTCGTTACGCAACCGACCGTTTCTGGATCACGCCGCACTTTGAGAAGATGCTCTATGACCAAGCAGGGCTGCTCTCACTGTTTGCCACCGTGGCAGTCGATACCGATGACGACGATCTGCGGTGGGTCGCCCAGCGTATCTTCGCCTTCGCCTTCGCCAGCTTGCGTCTCGATCATGGGCTCTATGCTTCTTCTCTTGATGCCGACGCTGGTGGAGAGGAAGGCGGCTACTATCTTCTCTCCGCGAAGGAACTCCAAGAGCTACTCCTCGATCAGTACACCGTCTTTGCCGATTTTTACGGCGTCTCTCCTGGCGGCAATTTTGAGGGTCGTACGATCCTGCACCGACCAATTGGAGCCACTCCCAAGCCGGATGAACGCATCACCTCCCTCCTCCCTACCGTATCCCACTATCGCAGCAAACGGATGGAACTCGGGATTGACGACAAAGTGACCTGCGACGGAAATGCAAGTTGGTCCGCTGCGCTACTACGTGCGGGTCGCTTTCTCAACGACACCGCCATGGTTCACGAGGGCCTCGCCCTCGCTGAGGCCCTACGTGCCGTGTTCCGAGACAAGGACGACCTCTATCACGTCGCCTACCATGGACAGGTTACGATTGAAGGCTTCGCCTCCGATTACGTGAACTACGCTGGCGCCATGCTCGAAGCCTTTACCGTCTCCGGCGAAGGCACGTGGCTCAAGGAGGCCCACTGGGCGCTCTCTTGCGCCGTGGATCGCTTTGGCAGCCCCGATGGACCTGAGCTCGCGATCGGTCGACATGGAGGACTGTTACCCTTTCAAAGCTTCGATCGCTATGACGGTGCGACGCCATCGACCAACTCACTCTTTGCCTGGTTCGCCAATCGAGTCGGCATGCTCGCTGATGACCCCGTTCTCCGAGCGACTGCCTCCAAGGTCGTGCAGGCCTATCTCCCACTCATAGAACGAGTCCCCGCATCGTTCTCGATCCTGTGCTGGGCGCTGGTCGAACTTGAACTCGGCACCACCGAGGTCCTCATCCCTGGTGATGCTGATCGAGACTTGATCGAGGTGGCCCTCCTCAGCACGAGGGGAGATCTCATCGTGGCGCACGGCGAGGGATCACCCCTCCTCGAGGGCCTCGAAGACGGGTTTGCCTATCTCTGCCATAACCGCGTCTGTCAACTCCCCACCACCGACCCAGCTCACCTCCAACATGCGCTCCGAGGTGAAGAATGAAACCGGTAGCTCGTTACCTCCTGCTCGGTTCGATCGCTGAAAACAGCCTGCGAAGAGAGCTGATCGTCGCCGATACGGCGAAACGCCGGCTGCTTCGTCTACAGCTCCCCGCCGACACCGAAGTCGAGACACCAACCTATCTCGATCTTGAGAACGCTGCCCCGACTACCGACATCGATCCTGCGCGGCCAGAACAGATACGAGCCACAACCATGCGCCGTATCAGTCGGCCCCCCAAATCCAAACTTGTCACCTCGGTCCTTGATGAACTCTCCCAAACAGAAGAACTTCCTCCACTCTTTCTCCCTGGTCCAAGTGTGGCCTACGCTCGATTCGAAGCCTCATTCCCCTCCGTCGCGAGTCTCGCCCTCCATGATCCGATTCTCGAACCACAGTTAGATGGCAAATTGCTGCTCGGGTTTCTTTGGCACGGGCAACGTCATCACTTGCCCCTCACCAAGGAACTCGCGAGCCACTTTGATGTGAACACCTCAGTTGGTGGCCGCAAATGGAAACTCGTTCGCGATGGTATCCCCTCGTATGCAGTTGCCGCCTATAGCGCACCCTTCGAGGGCTACTGTAAAAAGTGGATCATAGCTCTTTATTAGTCATTCGGCTCCACAGCGGCGGTCAGAGCAGTGAGTGACGTCAACCTGCTGAGCTCTTTCATCAAACTCATCACGGCATAGATCGCACGCCGCTCGCCGCTTTCGGAGAACTACGTATCCGCTGTTGACACTCCTTGCGCCCGATGCCGCAATACGCCAACACAATCGGGTCTAGGCCCTGACCGGTGACGCCTCCACGATGACGTTGTCGGCATAGGAGCCACCCACACCGGGGACCTCAGTGAAGGGGCCACCACAGGTCACAAGAGCAAGGGTTGGGGGACCCTGGTTGGTGAAGAGCTGGGGGTGGGCCACGGTGTTGGGAGAGAGGGTTGGTTTGGTGGTGATTTGCCAGGTGGTCTCGTGTCCACCCCAGTTGAGGATCACCTGATCCCCGGGGACGAGTTGACCGATCTCACCAAGGGCTCCCTCACCTTGGCCTACCCAGTTCACATGACCGGCCAGGAGGGTGACACCGGACTCTCCCGGGGTTGGGGTCTGTTCATCCCAGCCGACGTTGTGCACATCTGGAGGGATGGTGAGTGCTCCATTGGTGGGACCCTCAGCAAGGATAGGGGCGGAGATATTCAGGGCCGGGATAGAGATGGTGGCGACCTCGTTGGGGAGGGTGGGGTTCCAGGGGACCGAGGTGTAGGTGGGGCCAGCAGAGGATGTAGTGGGTTTGGCCTTGGCGAGCTTGATGGCTCGTTGGTGATCCTTCAC
>NZ_DAHVNP010000039.1 GCF_027319265.1 Ferrimicrobium sp.
GCTGACATCGGAGTAGCGAACATCTCGACTCCTGGTGTACCGGGTGCCTTGTCGTTGGGACAGATCCTCACCGCCCACGCCACGGTTGGTCTATTGCCTGGAGAGGTGCTGACCTCCGGTCTGGTGAGTGCAGGACACCTCGGGGTGAGTCAGGCCGTCATAGGTTTAGACCTATCTCCAGGTCACCTTCCAAGTGCCGGGGTTAACGTTGGAGGTCGGGTAGAGGTGGTCTTTACTGGCCAACAGCCGCTCAGCACTGGCCCCAAGGGGAGCGTTGCGAATCCTGGCATGGTACTTGGCGCAGGAACGGTCACCTCGATCATTCCTGGAACATCGGGCTCTGGAACCTTAGTGGATCTCCTGGTGTCTAAAGATCTGGCCCCAACTCTGACTACTGCTGGGGCAAACAGTGACATCTCCCTAGCACGGGTATCGGGATAACATGGCGTTGGTCGTACTCACGCAGGTTGCTGGAGGGGTCGGAACAACGACTTTAGCCGCCAATTTGACAAACCTGTGGCCGCTTCACCCTCGTATCTTGCTCGAGCTCGGTATCACTGGTGGAAGCCTTATGCAGGTTATGGGCTTTGATGCGCAAGCTTCTAACACGCCAGCGTCATTATCGGACCTTCTGGCCGACGGCTATGACCTCGGACTCTCAGAGGTCCAGGCACCTAGTCTTGCGGGTCTTAATCCCGAGCGGTGGGAGCTCCCGGTCGTGCCCGCACCGGTTATCCCTGATTTTCCTCGTCCTGGCGAGCCCATGTGGTGGCAGAAGCGCGTTGACCTCGCCTTGAGTACCAACTTGGATGTCATTGTTGACCTGGGTAGGGTCGCACCCGAGCACATGGGCATCCATAACCGCGTGTTGAATACAGCAGCGATCATCCTCGTGGTGGTGCGCAACATAGAGGAGGCACGACGCGCAGTCGCCCGCCTCACCCTCTATCAGGATCGGCTGGCAATCGTGGTGATCTCCAGGTTGCGTTCGATGCCCCAAGAGGTCACCGATGCGACTGGCGGAGTCCTTTGCGCAGAGGTGTTGCCCTTCGATGAGGATATCGCTACACACCTGTGGCGAAATGCGCTCGTTACCGAGTCGAAGGCCAAGAAGCCCAGCAAGCAATATCTAGATGGAGTAAGCCATCTTGCTCACTACCTGAGAGGAGCAGAGTTGAATGTCTGAGGTCGCGACTATCGCCAAGAGGTCAAAGGGCGATGCCCCTCCTTATTGGAGGCTGACCCAACAACGCCAAAGCGCTGTGAGTAAGTTCTCACGCAATCCAACGATCACAGATACTGTCCAGGGCTCGGCGTCGTATGCCCAAAAGCGCAAGATCGTTGAGGATCTGGTGTGCTCACAAGCTGCTGAGTTCGGAATCGGTGTAAACCAGGCGAGTGAGTTCGCCGTAGTGGTCGCTGACGATCTTGTTGGGCTCGGCGGACTTGAGACACTCATCCGTGATGAGACCATCTTCAACGTCACCATTCGATGGATGGACGGGGAAGATGCACAGATTGGGTTACATCGAATTGGATCGAGTGTCAAGGAACAGTTCACCTACCCGCTGGCAAACAACCTCAATACATTCCGTGAGAGCATTATTGGTGGCAAGGCGATCAGGTTCTCTGGCCAGCCGGTGAACTGGACCTACTCATCTCCTCATATCACCCTCTATCTACCGAGCCATCGTGTGCGTATCGCGGCGAACATGCTCCACGACACGAGATCCGTGCTCGCCTCGGTCCGAATGAACCGCACCGGTCAGCCTGACTTGGATGAGATCTACCGGATGGGGATGATCCCAACTCGAGGGATGTACTGGTTTCTCAGAGCAATGCTGGCATCACGTGCAACGTTCCTCGTCGTTGGCTCAACGGGCTCTGGCAAGACCACTCTGTTGAGGGGACTGCTCCACAGTGTGGATCCAAGCGACTACCTCTATGTTGTGGAGGATTCTCCAGAACTCGATCTCAACTCGCGATCAGATCGTCATGACATGATCCTGGCTCTCGTACCGACCAAGGAGCGCAACATGGCCAATCTTATTCGCGATAGCCAGCGCTTTATGGCCGATCGAATTGTCATTGGGGAAGCGCTAGATGATTCGATCATCGACTGGTTCACGGTCGCCAACGTCACTGGGGGATCTGGCCTCACCATGCACGCGGAGGAGCCAGCGAGTATTTGGCGCCGCATTAAGAACATGGTGGGCTCCAAACTCTCAGAGCGCGAGGTCTTCGAGCGCATGGCCGAGTCTGTCGATGTGATCCTGTTTGTGCGTCAACGCTATGAACGCGATCCAGAGCGACAGATCGAACACGTTTGGGTGCTCACCCACCAGCTTGGTGCAGATGGTAAGCCGGTATATGGAGAGCTTTGGGGGTTCGATTCTGAACTACGCACTACAAAATGGAGAGGAGTCATTCCTGAATCCATCCAAGACAAGGTGAACCGCACTGGTGTGCGACTTGTTGACAATGGTGGTGATGTTGGATTCGCCCGTGTCCCAAACCGCGCTTTAGATCCGCTGTTGGCCGGCATCGTCGATGGGTCCAAAGATGGGTCCACAGAGGGACAGATCCGCCAGCGCCAAGAGGGATCCCAAGCTATCGCATCGGCGCCTTCACAGACGGTGCCTGAGCCGAAAGGTTCTACGTCCGGCCCGAGCGAGGCCGAGGTCTTTGCTGCAATCTTCGGGGCAGAGTCCGCGCCCAGCGGTCGCGATCATCGGGGAGAGCGCTAATGGTTCAGGCGATGATTACTGGATCCGTGGCACAAAGGTACGCTATCTACCTCTACCTTGGGGGACTGCTCGTTCTGCTCGGTGGTCTGTGGGGAGTCGCCGATCTCTGGGGACAGTATCTAGTCAAACGTCGCTCCACCAAGGGCGAGCTCGTTGCAAATATGACCCGCGCTAGAGCGAGGTCCGCGATCGCAAGGATGACCCTTAAGGACTGGGCTCTTATCCTCGGGGTCGGAGCTGGGGCGGCAATCTTTACACATCAGCCGGTGCTTACCGTTGGCTCGGCGATGATCTTGTATCTGACCCGCGCATTCTTTGGCAAGGACCCTATGGAGGCGCGAGTGGTGTCCATGGAGGCCAACATCACATGGATTCAGACGCTTTCGTATCTGCTACAAACCTCCAAGACGGCATGGGAGTCGCTCATGATCTCAGCGAAGTCACTGCCACCGGATGCGGCGGGGGATCTGCGGGAGAACCTACACCTAGCCAACGTCTCGATCGGTGGGTATGTTATCCGGCTGCGTGATGCACTGACCCTGTTTGCGATCAAGCGAGAGGATCCCCAGGTCGACGTGGTGGTAGCGATGGTGAATGCCAACTTCACCTCAAGCGGTGGTGATGCAGATTATGAGGTCATGGCACAGATCCAGCAACAGCTCAAAGATGAACTGGCCGAACAGAACACCGCACTCGGTGCGCGTCGGGAGATCTTCACTATCGCCAAGATCATGTTTCCTGCAGTGGTCATCATGGAGATCGCACTTGGGGCACTCATGGGAAACTTCATCATGCCCTATTACCGCACCGTCTCTGGCAACATCGTCCTTGTCCTGATCGAGGCAGTCACGGTCGGCCTCCTCCTTCTCTTTCGGAAGTTCTCTGCACCGCTGGCCGAGACCCGATTGATTGTCCCACAGACCTTCAGGGAAAGGCTCGGACAACAGATTGGGCACGTCTCTGCCAATGAGGATCACGGAAGGAGCTCGTCATGAGTAGTCATGTCCTGGTAGGGATGGCACTGTTGGTCACCGCTGTCGTGGTGCTTGGAAACATGGGGATCACGTGGTTGTTCCGCAGTGACACCAAGAGTGTTGGGGTCCGCGATCTTGTCGGGCGAGTCAACCATTACCGAACCACCCTCGAGGATCCAAAGCTGCGCCAAGCACTTGCAATACTCGACAGAGACACGAGCTACTACAACGCCAAGACCGCCAACAGTCTGGTGTTGTGCCTGACCATCTCAGCCGCAGTCGCTTTTACGATGGCGCTCGTTGGTTTCGGGCTTCTGATCCCCGGCATTGCCTTCGTGATCGGAGCTGGAGCGAGCGTGCCTATCAGCACGGTCTTGACAAAGGCAACTATCGAGGGAACGGCGAAAACTGAACGGGAGGCCTTCCGGTCCGTGCTCACTATGTATCTCATGGTCTTTGGTGTTGAACTTCGCACTCACCCTGTAGAGATTGCCCTGCGCGAGATGGAGGAGGTGACCTACTCGCCAGTCGCGTTCCGGATCACCCGCGAGATCCAGGAGCGAATCGATAGTGCTGCTGAATCCACGAGCAGCGAGGGTATCGCGGAGGACGCGAGCCTTGCTCAGGCGATGCTGGACCTGGGACAAGATTGGGCCATCCCCGAGCTGGAACTCATCGGTGAGACCATGCGAGGATCGCTCTTCTCTCCGGATGCTCTCTCGGACATGATCCTACAACAGGCGCGCACGATGAAGCAGTCACTCATGCGAGGCTATGCCAAGAAGCTTGAGGCTCAGCGACCAAAGCTCTCGGTATTTGCCCTACTCCAGATCATGCCACTGCTGGTCTTCATCATGGTGCCTATGTTATCTGCGTTTGGGAAAGGTGGACTTTGACATAAATAGAACGGACACCTATATGTAGATAATTGGTTAGAATCCATTACGAGTATCTCTGGGAGGGAGGTGAATAATGCTTACTATTTATGTGTGGTACACGACCGTGGGTGCGTGGCTTGGCGAGGGACTCAAAAGGGCCATGCCATTGCGAATGCAACGATTGGTCTTTGACGAGAGTGGGGACTTAACGACCACGATCGCATGGGTCATCGGGATCATGGTGATCGCTGGCGTCGCTATCGCGCTCTACACGAACGTCATCGCGCCGGGCGTGACAAGTACCACGACAAAAACCAATACCGTGATTAGCCAACTTCCCTAACCCCGAGCCAACAGCCACTAGGGCGTGTGAACCCCTACGCGCCCTAGTGGCCGTGCTCGACTTAATAGACCAAGAAAGGATCAGGCCCATGTTGCGAACAAGACTCAAAGATATCCATGGGGGAGTCGATGACGCGCTGGGCTTGGCGATGGAGGTCTTTGTCTTCACGGTGATCTTTGTCTTTGGAGGAGTCTTCATCGGGTCAGCGGGAGCACAGGCGCTATCTGCAATAGTCGCTCACCACTTGGCAGCTGTTGAGGCCTCTACGACGGCGACCTTCGCCAATGCGGAGGCCAAATCCGAGAGCAGTATCTATCTCCTGGCGAGCTCCACTGGCATCGTCACCTCTCAATCACAGTGCTCGCCCAACACCAACGCCTGTGTGGTCTTTGAGCCATGCTCCGCGGCTCAACCCGTCTGCACGGTCGTGGTCGAGCGTCGGGTGGTGATCCCAGTTGCTAACATGCCGATCGTCTGGAGCGCTAAGGCCGTGTCGATCTGGCAACAAGGTGGGCGAACCTCATGATAGCGCGCTTGCAAGATACACTGAGCGACGAGAGCGGCCTTGTGTCGACGATGGAGATGACGCTTGGCATCATGTTGTCCTTTGTCCTCATTGTCGCTGCGGTACTGATGATCATGTACGCGCTCATGGGCACCATGGTTGATGACGCAGCGCTCGTGAGTGCCAGAGCGGCAACCCAGTTCCAGTTCCCTACCCAAGCATCGCAGGCGACCACGGTGGCAAAGGAGGTGTTTGCCAAGGCGATTCCACAATCTGCTCAGACCCAGTGTGCACCTCTACGCGTGAGCGTCCCGGTGAAAGCTGGCCAGTCGTTTGTGGTCTCAAGCGTCTGTACCGTCGATCTCGGAACGTTTCTTGGCAAACACATCAGTACCACCTGGACCGCGACGGCTAGCGTCCCGGTAGAGCAGGTGGCCGAGTAATGGGTGCCTTTGTCCTCTTCCCAGTCTTGTTGTTCAGCGTTTTTATCACATCGGTGCTGGGCGTCTTCGATTACGTCCATGTCGCGATCCTGGTGCATGCTGCTGCACAGACGGCGGTTGCTGCAGCGGCACAGGACGTCAGCGCCCTGAACACCCAGGGGAACTACCAGTTATTGAGTACACAATCAGCCGCAGACGCGACCGCGGCTAATGCTGTTGTCGCCGGGCTCCTTACGGGTAAACCCTACATAACTAACTGGTCATGCAGCGCAACGACTAACTCCTATGCGTGCAGCGTCAATTTTAAGGTGCCGATGCCGATTCTCGGCTCCGTCAGTGCCACGACAAGCGCAACCGGGACCTACGCAACCAATGTGCAAACCACCAACACGAGCTCACCGTCGAGTGGACCCAATCTACCGATCTTTGTGCCGGGCAC
>NZ_DAHVNP010000040.1 GCF_027319265.1 Ferrimicrobium sp.
TGGAGGAACCTCGTTGGTCGAGGTCAATCCGACTACCGGTGCATCGAAGGTGTTCTACCAGAATGCCGCCATCACGGGACCCGTTGGGATTGCTATCAACCCATCAGCTGATATCGTCTGGGTCACCTACTACGGAACAGCTGCCAATGGTTCAGGCTCGGGTTACGCGGTGATCTCGAACACGGGCACGCTTCTCTTCAACTACACCAACAGCTCGAGTTCCTATGAGGGCAACCACAACCTCTTCGAGGGTGCTTGGGGAGCAGCCTTTGCTCAGGGGGCCTTCTTCTGGACCAATGCAGGCGCGGCTACTCCCAATGCCCAAGGGACGACAGGACAGGTCTGGCGACTCAATCCTCACCCAGGGGCTACCCCAAACGGTCAGCCGATCAGTGCGACGTACGCTCCTTTGGCGACAAACCTACCGACCTCTGATATGGCTGGCACCTCGTTGAGCCCAAGCACCGTGGCCGGGCCCCAGGGCATGGTCTATGACGCCACCAACGGTACCCTCTATGTGACCGACGACTATAACAACGCGATCTACGCGCTGCCCAATGCGTTGACCGCTACGGGGCCGGTGACTCCAGTGATGATTGCCCAAGGTGGCGCTCTCAACGCACCACAGGGGATCGCCATTGACCCAATGAATCAAAACTTACTTGTCGTGAATGGTGCCGGCAATAACAACCTTGTCGAGGTGACTCCGATGGGACAACAGATTGCTACCAGGAGCCTGGATGCAGGTAGTGGAGGTGCACTCTTTGGAATTGCTACCTATAGCCAACCCATGCATCATCTCGGTCTCTACTTCGATGACTCCAACACCAGCACTCTCGATTCACTTGCCAACCCAGAGCCGGTTCCTCCGGTGCCCGGGGTAGGACCGATGCCTGGAATGCCCCCGATGCCTCCCATGCCTGGGGTGGGACCGATGGTACCATAACCGATCGGTTAGCACGGACATCAAAACGCTCAAATAAACACCTTTCGGTCGGGTCTGAAGATCTCGGCCGAGGGGTCCTTTTTGCCAAATCGGCCTTGCATTTTCTACCCGATGAATCGAATCAAGGCAACCGATGTCGCCTCATTGACCTACTACGCCCGCCGCGATCCTGACACGGATCTACAAGGACCTACGGCGGAGGCCCCAAAGTGTGCCTCACTGGGAGATTGCAAAATCAAGACAACTTCTGGGAGAGCTTTGACAAGTCAGGCACGCCTGATAATCCTGTGAACCACTTACTACAGGTCCGCCACCGAATCGGTACACGACAGAGTCAACCGCTATCCCGACATCGTTAGCCGCTTGGGCGTTCGCAACTAAGCAGCTATCACCGGTTCGCCACAGCAACCCAGCACCATAGCCAATCAGTCATCAGTCGATGCCGATCCTGAGCGAGTCCTACTGCTCCGACGCCTCATCATCAATGTAATCCTGCGATATGCGCTCGCGTACCAACTGGGCGAGCAGATGCTTTTGCACCTTTCCGGTCCCAGTCATCGGCCACTCCGAAGCCTCGACGAAAAAGTAGTACCGAGGTACCTTGAATTTGGCCAGATGCTGAGAACACCACTCGACCAATTCACGCCGGTCTACCGTCCTGCCACGCCGAAGCTCGATGAGTGCCGCGCCCGTCTCTGTTGTTATCGGAGAAGGTATGCCTACAACGTAAGCCTGGTTCACTGCTGGGTGGCGAGAAAGCACCTCTTCAATCTCCATTGGCGAGACATTCTCTCCAGAGACTTTATAGAGCTCGTTTGCACGTCCATGAAACTCCAGGTAACCGCGTTCATCGATTCGCCCTAAGTCACCGGTGCGAAACCATCCATCTTTGTCAATATGGCGAGCAGTTTCTTCTGGCTTGTGATAGTAACCGCGAGTAACAAAATTACCTCGCACGACCAACTCTCCGAGTTCGCCATCGCCGAGGTCCTCGCCAGTTTCCGGATCGATCACCTTATATTGACTGTTCGCCCCACCAAACTCCTCAAGTCCACTCGGTCCACCAGGTTTGATGTGGCCAACCTTGGTGGTAATGACCGCAAGACTGTCACCAATCTCAGTATGCACCGTCGCCGCGGAGGCCTCGGTTCCCCCGTAACCTGTCACCACCTCAGTCAGACCAAAGGCGGCGATCGCTCGCTCCCAGAGCGGCACCGGAGCGGGCGCCGCAGCACACATGAGCGCGTACAGATCCTGGAACTCATAGTCTTGACGTTCGGCCTCCATCACCAGAGCCAGTAGGATCGTCGGGACGCAAAGGATATCGTGCACGCGGAGGTCCTGCACCATCTTGAGCGCTTGCGCCGGTCGGAAACTTGCCATCGTCACGATCGTGCCGCCAACAAATGACACTGCTATGAGACCTTCAACAAAGGCAAAGACATGGTAGAGGGGTAACGGCGTAAAGGCACGTCGACCCTGTTCAAACGCGCGAGAGAGCGCTGACGAATAGCCGCAGCGCAGCAACATGTCACTGGTGAGCATGACACCCTTAGGTTGTCCCGTGGTACCCGAAGTATAGATAATATTAATAACCTCGTCGGGATAACGGCTGATCGCATGACGAGCGTCGAGGGCAGCCTCAGAGATCGTCTTCCCCTGTGCCCGAAAGTACTCCCAATCTTGGAATTCCTTCCGTACGGGTGAATCGTTGGTTGCTAGAACGACTACCTGTTCAATGGCGAGTGGATCATCGGCACCGTCGTGGGCGCTCAGGATGGCCGCAACCGCCTTCTCGTGGTCGACACCGGCAATGTTCTGATGGACAAATACCCACTTCGCATCAGACTGAGCAAGGAGATAGTCCAGTTCATCCTCACGGAGCATGGTGTTCAGCGGGACAGCAACTGCGCCGATCATGGACGCCGCCACAGTTAAGAATAAGAATTCAGGTTCATTGCCGAGCAACAATGCAATATGATCCCTGCGCCGTACCCCCATTGCTAGCATCGACCGCGCCAACAATCGCGCCTCCTCGACGAGCTCTGCATAGCTGACAGAGCGTTCTGGGGTGACAAGCAACGGACGTTCGCCAAATTGCAAGACCAATTGGCTGAAGTGGTCGCTCAACGTCCGCCGTGGCCACGGTGCATACTCTTGGGTCAACCAAGCTCGCCGTTCCGAAGTGTTCTGCATGTCACTCACCTCCTCGTAGACCGTGCCACCCTCGTTGGCTCTCGCCGCAAAAGATGTTTGGAACGGATTCAACACTCATACTGGCACAGCTACTTGATAGATGCAACTTGTTTTGGCGACCCCCTCTTCAGCGCCAACTCAGGTCAGGCGGATGCAAACATCCTCACCACAGAGGGTTGCCAGTTCGTAGAGGTCCAACCGAACAACACTAATTGCTATCTATGACAACGCCGGTGGCACACACTCCCTCAAACACTGAATGCGACGCGGTTGGCGAACCACTATCCAGCTGTAACCGTCAGAAAAGACGCGTTTGCCGGTCTAGGCGCAATACCACTTAGTTAAGGTCCGAGCCCACTGCCAGCGGCATGGCGCCTCTGTGGTGAAGTGCGTGAGGGACCAGTGATGACGATTGTGTCGCGTGGATGAACTTGTAGGTGAGCAGGATTGCGCTGATGGGCACGTTTG
>NZ_DAHVNP010000041.1 GCF_027319265.1 Ferrimicrobium sp.
GTGTGCGTTAGACTGTCCGATTGGGCCAAGAGCGGCTCTGGGCTGCTCTGCGTGATGGCTATACCAGAATGTATTTGACGAGAGGAACGTCTTGCCTACGATTTCACAGTTAGTTAGAAAGGGTCGCGAGTCCAAGCGGACGAAGACCAAAACGCCGGCACTGAAGGGTTCCCCGCAGCGTCGTGGGGTCTGTACCCGCGTCTATACGGCCACTCCGAAGAAGCCGAACTCGGCATTGCGTAAGGTTGCGAGAGTGCGCCTGACCTCCGGAGTCGAGGTCACGGCGTATATACCTGGGATTGGTCACAATCTTCAGGAGCACTCTATCGTGCTCGTGCGAGGTGGCCGAGTCAAGGACCTCCCCGGAGTCCGTTACAAGATCGTTCGCGGCTCGTTGGACTCAGCTGGTGTGAAGAATCGTAAGCAAGCCCGTAGCCGATACGGTGCGAAGAGGGAGAAGTAGAGCTATGCCCAGAAAGGGCCCAATCCAACCGCGATATATCGCCTCAGACCCGGTCTACCATTCAGTGCTTGTCGCTCAATTCGTGAACAAAGTGTTGGTGAGCGGCAAGAAGTCAGTTGCAGAGCATATTGTCTATCGTGCACTTGACACCATCGCAGAGAAGGTTGGCAGTGATCCAGTAGCGGTGCTCAAGCGTGCGGTCGATAATACGCGGCCCGATACCGAGGTACGTTCTCGGCGAGTGGGCGGTACCACCTATCAGGTCCCAGTGCTGGTCAAGCCAAGGCGAGCAAATTCGGTAGCGATCCGTTGGATCGTCACCAATGCCAAGGGTCGCCGCGAAAAGACGATGGTTGAGCGTTTGGCAAATGAGGTACTTGATGCCTCGAATGGTGTCGGTGCATCGGTGAAACGTCGCGATGATACCCATAAGATGGCGGAGTCCAACCGCGCCTTCATGCACTACCGCTGGTAGGCACGGCGTAAGCTCCGCGGTCCACGGGTTCTGTTGGCTTGTTGCGGTGCCTTTTGTAGGTGTCGGCGATGGGCGAGTGGGGTCGGTCTCGTTTGGCTGCGACAATGGTCGCTGCCTTTAAAGGGGAGTTCGCTTGGCGGTAGGAGGAAGTGGTCTCCTAGCGGCACAAAGGCCGTGTCGGCCGTGAGCTGAGGAGACTGGTCTCCATGGACGTGCGGGGGGATGAGCAGACGTGGTTTGGATGAGAGTAAGAAGGTATGAGCAGGGGGCCCAAGGAGTGTTAGTGGCTAGCCACGCAGAGGAGAAGGAGTAAATGGTCACGAAGCGCGAGATTCCTCTCGACCGTATCCGCAATATCGGAATTATGGCGCATATCGATGCGGGTAAGACGACGACGACGGAGCGGATTCTCTACTACACCGGCAAGAATTATAAGATCGGCGAAGTGCACGAAGGTGCGGCCACGATGGACTGGATGCCCCAAGAACAGGAGCGCGGCATCACCATTACCTCTGCGGCCACGACGGCGTTCTGGAAGGATCACCGCATCAACATCATCGATACCCCGGGCCACGTTGACTTCACTGTTGAAGTGGAGCGCTCACTTCGGGTGCTTGACGGCGCAGTTGCGGTCTTCGATGCAGTCGCCGGTGTGGAGCCTCAGACAGAGACAGTCTGGCGCCAAGGCAACAAGTATCTTGTTCCGCGCATCTGCTTTGTCAACAAGATGGACCGGGTTGGCGCAAATTTCGAGCGTTGTGTCGAGATGATTAAAGATCGTTTGGACGCGAACCCTCTCGTTATCCAACTGCCCATTGGATCGGAGAGCGATTTTCTCGGAGTGATCGACCTTCTCCGCATGGAGGCGATCATTTGGGATGAAGGGATGGGAGATAAGTTTCATACCGAAGTGATTCCCGCTCATCTCCAGAGTGCCGCAGAGGATGCTCATCGAGAGTTGATCGACGTGCTCAGTAACTTCGATGATGATCTGATGGAGCTTTACATCGGTGATCAGGAGATCTCCGCTGAGTTTCTTCAGGGTGCGATCCGTAAGGCGACGATCGCGAACTCGTTGGTGCCGGTGTTGTGTGGTTCGGCCTTCAAAAACAAGGGAGTGCAGCCACTGCTGGATGCGGTTGTCGACTATCTGCCATCGCCGGTGGATATCAAACCAGCTGTCGGCACCTCGCTCTCGGGAGCGGAGACGATCGAGCGTGAGCCGACGGACGAAGCCCCGTTCTCTGCGCTGGCTTTCAAGATCATGACCGACCCTTTCGTTGGGAAGTTGACCTACTTTCGGGTCTACTCCGGCACGCTTGACAAGGGCGCCACCGTGCTGAATTCGACCAAGGATAAAAAGGAGCGCTTGGGGCGGATCCTTTTAATGCATGCTAACCATCGCGAGGATATTGATTCTGTCGCTGCTGGTGATATTGTGGCGGCAGTCGGCTTCAAGAATACTACGACTGGCGATACCCTGTGCGACCCGTCCAAGCCGATTATCCTTGAGAGTCTTGACTTCCCAGACCCAGTGATCCACGTCGCCGTTGAACCAAAGACGAAGGCAGATCAGGAGAAGATGGGTCGAGCGTTGTTTGCGCTCTCTGAGGAGGATCCGACGTTTCGCGTCCGCTCAGATCAGGAGACCGGTCAAACGGTGATCTCGGGCATGGGCGAGCTCCACCTCGAGGTGTTGGTCGACCGTATGTTGCGGGAGTTCAGGGTCGATGCGAATGTGGGCAAGCCGCAGGTGGCGTACCGCGAGACCATTCGCAAGCCGGTTGAGCGCATCGAGGAGCGCTACATACGCCAGACGGGTGGCCGTGGGCAGTATGGACACGTGGTGATCAATGTCGAGCCACTGGGTGTCGGTAGCGGTTATGAGTTTGTTGATAAGATCACGGGTGGTGTCATTCCCAAGGAGTACATCCCTGCGGTCGATGCTGGTATCCAAGATGCGCTTGCGTCGGGTATCTTGGCCGGTTATCCGGTCGAGGACCTGCGTGTCACTTTGGTGTTTGGCTCCTATCACGACGTTGACTCTTCAGAGATGGCGTTTCGTATAGCAGGTTCTATGGCGGTGAAGAAAGCGGTTCGAGCGGCAGACCCTGTCCTCCTTGAACCGATCATGGCGGTAGAGGTGGTGACCCCAGACGATTACATGGGGGACGTCATCGGAGATCTCTCGTCCCGGCGTGGTCGGGTCGAGGGCATGGATCAGATCGGGAATAACCAAGTTATTCGCGCGCTGGTCCCATTGTCG
>NZ_DAHVNP010000042.1 GCF_027319265.1 Ferrimicrobium sp.
GCGCCGATTCGCGGTAGCGATCCAGATGATGTGGCTCACATCTATTGGGAGCGGAAAGCAACCATCGGTGAAGTACCTAGCCGACTCTGGCTCTAACAGCGTGTGCAACGGAGAGAGAGGGTCTCCGTAGGCATGATGCATCGAGGCCTTGTCGATCTCATCCAAAGAGATGATCGGGCTCAAGTGGTGACTCGCGGCCATGGTAGTAAAGACGATCCCAGGTTGTGAGGTTGACCAGATTGGTTCGGCACCAGCAAGAGAGCCACCTAACTGAAGGTTGTCAAAGGAGAGCCGTGCCGAGGGGACACCGAGCACCTCGTGGAGTCGATTCACAAAATAGGACTTGCCAATACCAGGCTCACTTACAATAAGGATCGGATCAAGAACCAGGGGGCGTTGGGAGGTGATCGCCAGATTGATCGCATCTGCGATATGTTCAATCACTGCCGAGAAGTTCGGGAGATCTTCGGCGAGCTTATCCAGTGCGCTAAGTACATCGGGAGCGAAACCAAAGTCTCGGTAGGGACCGATCTTACCGAGGTCAGTCGCGATCTTGTCGTACTGGTTACGCGCGGTCTCGTTCTGATAGGTCGTCGCTGTTGCGATTACCCGTGCTAGCTCCTTGCCACTAAAGAGCTTGAGGCTCTGAGTCCGATCCACAATCCGAGAGACAGGTGGCTCTGGAGGTTCATCAAACAAGGACGGCCTTCCAGATGGTCGATCGCCGAGCTTGGTAACCGGTTCAGGTGAATCCACCTCATCTCTTTCCAGACACTCATGGAGGTGCTTGAGGATTGGCTTGGTGAGAACGGAGGGGCGAGTCCCTACCTCGAGGCCATCGAGGAACTCCTCGAACACACGGGCAAAGGCTTCGTCTCGGTCTTGTTCGAGGAGGTTAACAAAGTGAGCCAAGAGCGCTGCAGGCACATCGGTGGATCTGACACCAACGCCGAGCTTGGCAGCACTGTCTTTGAAGTTTGACGGCTCTGTGGCCTCCAACCACTCCAGTTGCCAATCGAGATCTCTCATTATGCCTTCAATATCTGCCATACCAGCCACTCCTTCACTCGAACAACATCCGATACCTCTTGTAATACCCAGCCAGATTGAGGGGTAAAAAATAGGCGTGCGATGCACAGCGGTGCTCTGCCTCGGAACCATACAATGCGACACGATGCGTTGGAATCGTGTCGCATTGGGCCATTACGTGTACATAGTGATGGAGCAGGTGTCAGCTAGCTATCACTTGCTACCGAGCATTCAGTCCATCAACTGGGTGAGCACCGCCCGGAGGATATCGTTCTGGGCTGCTAACGCGCCGGGCGTCTCTCGCATCTCCAGTTTGCTGACATCAAGTGATGGGGGATCTTCTTTTTGGATCTCCGGGTTGGCTCTGGCGTTGGAAGTGGTTTCGGCCCTGGTCGGGATAGTAGATTCTGGTTCCAATTATGCTGACTCGTCCCGGCTCGGACGCATGGTCTTACGTTCCAGTTCTGTCTCTGGTGACGGTTCACAATCGGATGTAGGTGGTAAGTTACAGCAAAGCGATACCACAAGTCGCGCCGCTACCTTGAGCGTCAGTTTGGGTGTAGTGGAGATCAAAGACGAATGTGTCGGTTCTGCTGGCGTTGACACTTGGTCCGTCCGGACGCCCGGACAGAGATCGTCATCGGTTGGCGAGAATGAATAACGTCTGGTACCCGGCGAACGAGCGTATATCGGATGGGTAGCCGCCAGTGCATTCATCCTGCATGGAGGTCGATGGCTACCAGTCGATCGCTAAGCCCGAGCCGAGGTCCGCCAGAACACCCCGATGGAGCCAACGATTGCCAGCCTCGCAACTAGTTTCCGAGGCGAACAGGCATGCGTGACAGGCCGCACCGTGCAACTGATCACTCGGTGGTTCCGGCAGGTACTCGGCACAGTGTGGATCCGAGGAGCAGGTTCGGGCGTCCTCGCGCACCTGATCCAACAGCCGCCCCAAGAAACGTTGATCGCCCAAAGCTACGAGGCCACCCAGAGTTCCCTCGGAGTCGCTGGCGGCGGTTGAAAGCAAGAACCCAGCAGTTGGCTGTTCGGTGGTCCCAACATAGAGTCGCTCACGTATGCTCGTTGCCGAATATCCACATTCCAGTGCCACGCGACGCAAGAGCAAATGGCTGAGAGTGTGGATGAGAAGCAAGCGGGGAACTGGGAGATGTGTTCCAGTCGGTAAACCACGGTTGAGGCGCCATTGGTCATTGGCAGCCCGCAGGCGCTTGATGTCCTCGTGATTTTCCGCTCTGTTACACCACTTGGCTACGAGATCTTCGTTTAGCTGGATGAAGATACCTTCACCTCGGCGCTCCACCGCTGGTACCCAACCAACTCGGTTCCTCGCCAACGGAGCTCTCTCAACATGTCGCTGTTCGAGATTGTAAGGAGCATCAATTCTCGTGAACCCGACGCTCGCTGTCACCTCGCGCAGCCTATGGACCTTCACAACGCCAGCTACAAAGGTACTAAACCCTTCGGGTGCGGCCGTCTCTTCGGCGAGAAAATCATCGTCGTGGAGCTGGGTCGTGGGATGGCTGAACATCTTCCATTCAGCGCCAAGGAGATCCACTGCCTCAGGCTGTGATTGTCGATCGTGTGACTGGCGACGTTCGCGTTCGATCTCGATCGCTTGGGCGAGTTGCTCATCGGTGAAGTCACTGAGCGCATGAAGTGCTGGCATGCCCGAGATCACTGCCCTTAATACCTTTGTCTCCATTCCACTTCCAAGTATCTGCCAGTTGTGCTCAACGAGCGTTGCTATGGCATGTTCCCGGCTTTCGGACGGTAAGTGGAGCGCGGTCAAGGTGTCGTTGAACCAGAGGTTCGAGGCGCCGAGCACCATCAGCTTTAATGGTTCCTGGCAGTCTTCAAAGATTTGGAGATGTGGGTGGCGGCCTCGACAGTAGGGGAGGGTGTCCGCACCTCGTGTTCCCGAAGCCTCCGCAATGTTCCGACTGTTACCACACGCTGTGCAGGTGATGGTCACGCGGGGGCCAAGTACACTTCCTGCATCATTTAGCCGCAATTGAGGGCCAGGACAAGGAGTTGCAGCGTTCTTGTGTACAAAGTCGATATAAGGGAACTCGTCGATGTGACCATGGCTGCATGCGACCACAAATCGTGCTGGGATGCACGGCCTCCGTTTTGTTTCGCCTCCGTTTTGTTTGGGACAGTTGGTGTGGATCCATTTCGCCATATCTGGTCGTCGTCCCCAGCGATGAATCAGCTTAAGTTGTTCGGCACCGTCAATAGGCAGTA